>NZ_CAWMEB010000415.1:0-24636 GCF_963866145.1 Xenorhabdus sp. NBAII XenSa04 | reverse complement strand
GAGATGGTAATGCCAGGTGACAACATCAACATGAAAGTGACCCTGATTGCGCCAATCGCAATGGACGAAGGTCTGCGTTTTGCAATCCGTGAGGGTGGCCGTACTGTAGGTGCTGGTGTTGTTGCTAAAGTTATTGCTTAATCTTTGATTAGCAAAAGATTATGAAAAAAGAGGAGCCAAGCAAGGCTCCTCTTTTTTTGTTTTTGTGCCACCAAAAATGGTGGCTTTATTTTGCGTATAAACAAAAGAGAAACAATAATTGAAATGAGAGTTATTTCTATTTACTATTTGTCAGTATCCTTTATTTTATAGCTATAACTGTTCTGTTAGCCACCTCTACTGTGTATCTAATTTGGGTAATTAATAAGAATATAAGTAGTTATAACCATTATTAATAGTTAAAAGAGTGCTCCATGTATATCTGTCTCTGCAATGCAATAAATGATAAAACCATACGTAACGCTGTTCGACAGCAGCATGTCCGTTCTATCAGAGAGCTGAAAAGCGTTGTGCCTGTAGGGAGTGATTGTGGAAAATGCGTGCGCCAAGCCCGTGAAATAATTAACGAGGAGATTTCTTCACTACCCCCTATGATTAATGTTGCCTAAAATAAGCACAATTCTCTTGCAATTACTCTGCTTAATTAGTACTACAATGTAGGTACTGGAAGCGGAGGAACTAGTTATGAAAGGTGATAAAAAAATAATAGCCCATTTTAATAGACTTCTTGGTAATGAGCTTGTTGCTATCAATCAGTATTTTTTACATGCCAGAATGTTTAAAAACTGGGGATTAATGCGCTTGAATGACATTGAATATCGTGAATCTATTGAGGAAATGAAACACGCTGATAAATATATTGAGCGTATTTTATTTCTGGAAGGCATACCTAATTTACAGGATATAGGTAAACTTAATATCGGTGAGGATGTTGAAGAAATGTTGCAATCCGATTTGGCACTAGAGTTACGTGGGGCGCAGGATATCAGGGAAGCAATAGCATATGCCGATTCAATTCATGACTATGTGAGCCGGGACCTGATGATTGAGGTTCTTGCAGATGAAGAAAATCACATAGACTGGCTGGAAACACAACTCGATCTAATTAAACGAATGGGAATACAAAACTACATCCAGGCTCAGATAGTAGAAGAGTAGAGCATACTAACGCCCTGTAAATTTATTATGGGGCGTTTATTCTTTTTCGGTCTTTGCCCACTTTTATTATTTCTTTGAATAAATTTCATCCTTATCTTGCATTGTCAATAGATTCACGTATAATGCGCGAGCCTACCTACTTAGTAGGCTGATTTTTATCAGTATGAGCAGTCAATTACTGCCATATTAAAATACTCCCGATATGGGGGTTATACATAGAACGATTACACTCCCCCATCAATCGAAATGGGTGCGAGGAGTAGTTATTTACGTTTATAAAAATAGTTGGAGCTCTGGTCTCATGCAGAACCAAAGAATCCGTATCCGCCTGAAAGCATTTGATCATCGATTGATCGATCAATCAACTGCGGAAATCGTAGAGACCGCTAAGCGCACTGGTGCGCAGGTTCGTGGTCCGATCCCGCTGCCGACTCGTAAAGAGCGTTTTACTGTTCTGATTTCTCCGCACGTTAACAAAGATGCGCGTGATCAGTACGAAATTCGCACTCACAAACGTCTGGTTGACATCGTTGAGCCAACCGAGAAAACCGTTGATGCTCTGATGCGTCTGGATCTGGCTGCCGGTGTAGACGTGCAGATCAGCCTGGGTTAATCAGGTCATTGAACGATTGAGAGGTTGAAACAATGATTGGTTTAGTCGGTAAAAAAGTGGGCATGACTCGCATCTTCACTGAAGATGGCGTTTCAATCCCTGTAACTGTTATCGAAATCGAAGATAACCGTGTAACTCAGGTTAAAAACAACGAGACTGACGGTTATCGTGCAATTCAGGTAACGACTGGTAGCAAGAAAGCAAACCGCGTTAACAAGCCTGAAGCAGGTCATTTCGCTAAAGCCGGTGTTGAAGCTGGCCGCATCCTGCGTGAATTCCGTCTGTCTGAAGACGATGCAGAATACACCGTAGGTCAAAGCATTAGTGTTGAAATTTTCGCTGACGTTAAAAAAGTCGACGTTACTGGTACATCTAAAGGTAAAGGTTTCGCGGGTACTGTTAAGCGCTGGAACTTCCGTACTCAGGATGCTACCCATGGTAACTCCTTGTCTCACCGTGTTCCGGGTTCTATCGGTCAGAACCAGACTCCGGGCAAGGTGTTTAAAGGCAAGAAAATGGCAGGCCAACTGGGTAATGAGCGTGTAACCGTTCAGAGTCTGGATGTAGTACGCGTTGACGCTGAGCGCAACCTGCTGCTGGTCAAAGGTGCTGTTCCAGGTGCAACTAACAGCAACCTGATCGTAAAACCGGCTGTCAAGGCGTAACGTCGAGGAGATAGGAATGGAATTGGTAATGAAAGACGCGCAAAGCGCGCTGACTGTTTCCGAAACTACCTTCGGGCGTGATTTCAATGAAGCGCTTGTGCATCAAGTAGTTGTTGCGTATGCAGCTGGTGCTCGTCAAGGTACTCGTGCTCAGAAAACTCGTGCTGAAGTTTCTGGTTCAGGTAAAAAACCGTGGCGTCAGAAAGGCACTGGCCGTGCGCGTTCTGGTTCTATTAAGAGCCCAATTTGGCGCTCTGGTGGTGTAACTTTCGCAGCGAAACCACAGGACCACAGTCAAAAAGTTAATAAAAAGATGTACCGTGGTGCTCTGAAAAGCATCTTGTCTGAACTGGTACGTCAAGATCGTCTGATCGTTGTCGAGAAGTTCTCTGTTGAAGCACCTAAGACTAAGCTGCTGGTACAGAAACTGAAAGAAATGGCTCTGGAAGACGTGCTGATCGTCACTGGCGAAGTTGATGAGAACCTGTTCTTAGCAGCTCGTAACTTGTATAAAGTTGACGTTCGTGATGTTACAGGTATCGACCCAGTAAGCCTGATTGCTTTCGACAAAGTGGTTATGACTGCTGAAGCTGTGAAGCAAGTTGAGGAGATGCTGGCATGATCCGTGAAGAACGTCTGCTGAAAGTACTGCGTGCGCCGCATGTATCTGAAAAAGCTTCCACAGCGATGGAAAAAAGCAATACCATCGTTCTCAAGGTTGTGAAAGACGCGACTAAAGCAGAAATCAAAGCTGCTGTACAGAAACTGTTTGAAGTCGAAGTTGAGGGCGTAAATACTTTGCTGGTTAAAGGTAAAGTAAAACGTCACGGTCAGCGTATTGGTCGTCGTAGCGACTGGAAAAAAGCTTACGTCACCCTGAAAGAAGGCCAGAACTTGGACTTCGTTGGCGGCGCTGAGTAAGTCGGAGGAGTAAAGAACAATGGCAATTGTTAAATGTAAACCTACGTCTCCGGGCCGTCGCCACGTTGTTAAAGTGGTTAACCCTGAGCTGCATAAGGGTAAACCTTATGCTCCGCTGTTGGAAAAAAACAGCAAAACTGGTGGTCGTAACAACAATGGTCGTATTACCACTCGTCATATTGGTGGTGGCCATAAACAGCATTATCGTCTGATTGACTTCAAACGTAACAAAGACGGTATTCCTGCTGTTGTTGAGCGTCTGGAATATGATCCAAACCGCTCAGCAAACATTGCGCTGGTTCTGTATAAAGACGGTGAGCGTCGTTATATTCTTGCGCCTAAAGGCTTGAAAGCTGGTGATCAAATCCAGTCTGGTGCTGATTCAGCAATCAAGGCCGGTAACGCTCTGCCAATGCGTAATATCCCAGTTGGTTCTACTGTGCACAACATAGAGATGAAACCAGGTAAAGGTGGCCAGCTGGCTCGTTCAGCAGGTGCTTATGCTCAGATCGTCGCACGTGACGGTTCTTATGTAACCCTGCGTCTGCGTTCTGGTGAAATGCGTAAAGTACTATCTGACTGCCGTGCTACTTTAGGTGAAGTTGGTAACGCAGAACACATGCTACGAGTTCTGGGTAAAGCTGGTGCAAGTCGCTGGCGTGGTATCCGTCCTACCGTTCGTGGTACGGCTATGAACCCAGTAGACCATCCACACGGTGGTGGTGAAGGTCGTAACTTTGGTAAACACCCTGTAACTCCATGGGGCATTCAGACCAAAGGTAAGAAGACCCGTAGTAACAAACGTACTGATCAATATATCGTACGTCGCCGTTCTAAAAAATAATTAGAGGATAAACCATGCCACGTTCTCTCAAGAAAGGTCCATTTATTGACCTGCACTTGCTGAAGAAGGTAGAGAAAGCGGTGGAAAGCGGAGACAAAAAGCCTATTAAGACTTGGTCCCGTCGTTCAACGATCTTTCCTAACATGATCGGTTTGACCATCGCTGTCCATAATGGTCGTCAGCATGTTCCAGTTTTTGTTTCCGACGAAATGGTTGGTCACAAGCTGGGTGAATTCGCGCCGACCCGTACTTATCGCGGCCATGCGGCCGATAAAAAGGCTAAAAAGCGCTAAGGTAGGAGGAAGAGATGGAAACTATCGCTAAACATCGCCACGCTCGTTCTTCTGCTCAGAAGGTTCGCCTTGTGGCTGACCTGATTCGCGGTAAGAAAGTGTCGCAAGCTCTGGAAATTCTGACCTTTACCAACAAAAAAGCTGCTGGTTTAGTGAAGAAAGTACTTGAGTCTGCTATTGCTAACGCAGAACACAACGATGGCGCTGACATCGATGATCTGAAAGTTGCGAAAATTTTCGTAGATGAAGGTCCAACCATGAAGCGTATTATGCCTCGTGCCAAAGGCCGTGCAGATCGTATCCTGAAGCGCACCAGCCACATTACTGTGGTTGTGTCCGATCGCTGAGACTCTGGAGACTAGCAATGGGTCAGAAAGTACATCCTAATGGTATTCGTCTGGGGATTGTCAAACCTTGGAACTCTACCTGGTATGCGAATACCAAAGAATTCGCTGACAACCTAGACAGCGACTTTAAAGTTCGCCAGTACTTGAACAAAGAACTGGCTAAAGCATCTATTTCACGTATCGTTATCGAACGTCCTGCGAAAAGCATCCGTGTGACTATCCACACTGCTCGTCCAGGCATCGTAATCGGTAAAAAAGGTGAAGACGTCGAAAAACTGCGCAAAGCTGTAGCGGACATCGCTGGTGTTCCTGCGCAGATTAATATTGCCGAAGTGCGTAAACCTGAATTGGACGCAAAACTGGTTGCTGACAGCATCAGCGCACAGCTGGAACGTCGTGTTATGTTCCGCCGTGCTATGAAACGTGCTGTACAGAACGCAATGCGTCTGGGCGCTAAAGGCATCAAAGTGGAAGTAAGCGGCCGTCTGGGTGGTGCTGAAATCGCACGTACTGAATGGTATCGTGAAGGTCGTGTACCTCTGCACACTCTGCGTGCAGACATCGACTACAACACTTCAGAAGCGCACACCACTTATGGTGTAATCGGCGTTAAGGTATGGATCTTCAAAGGTGAGATCCTGGGTGGTATGGCTGCAGTTGAACAGGCGGAAAAACCGGCTGCACAACCTAAAAAGCAGCAGCGTAAAGGCCGCAAGTAAGGAGAGTCGCTGATGTTACAACCAAAGCGTACGAAATTCCGTAAAGTGCACAAAGGCCGTAACCGCGGTCTGGCTGCAGGTGCGGATGTCAGCTTCGGCACTTTCGGTCTGAAAGCTGTGGGCCGTGGTCGTCTGACTGCACGTCAGATCGAAGCGGCACGTCGTGCTATGACCCGTGCAATTAAGCGTCAAGGTAAAATCTGGATCCGTGTGTTCCCAGACAAACCAATCACCGAAAAGCCACTCGAAGTGCGTATGGGTAAAGGTAAAGGTAACGTAGAATATTGGGTTGCCTTGATCCAGCCTGGTAAAGTCCTGTATGAAATGGACGGTGTGCCTGAAGAGCTGGCTCGTGAAGCATTCAAGCTGGCGGCAGCGAAACTGCCTATCAAAACCACCTTTGTAACTAAGACGGTGATGTAATGAAAGCACAAGAGCTGCGCGAAAAAAGCGTTGAAGAGCTGAACACTGAGCTGCTGAACCTGTTACGTGAACAATTTAATCTGCGTATGCAGGCGGCAAGTGGCCAGCTGCAACAGTCTCATCTGTTGAAACAAGTGCGTCGTAATATTGCACGCGTTAAGACTTTACTGACTGAGAAGGCGGGTGCGTAATGACCGATAAAATCCGTACTCTGCAAGGTCGTGTTGTTAGCGACAAAATGGAGAAATCTATTGTTGTTGCTATTGAACGTAAGGTGAAACACCCTCTGTATGGTAAGTTCATCAAGCGTACGACTAAGTTGCACGTACATGACGAGAACAATGAATGTGGAATTGGTGACGTAGTGGAAATCCGCGAAACCCGTCCATTGTCTAAGACTAAATCTTGGACCTTAGTTCGCGTTGTAGAGAAAGCGGTTCTATAATAGGACGTTATCTCGTAAGAAATAAACGGCTCAAAAAATAACGGGGCCGTTTATTTTTCTGTCCATCACGGAGATGTGGTGTTATAATGCCGCGCCCTCGTAGTATGGGATATTGAAACGGCCTCTTTAAAAATAAAGTGGCTCAGTAGTAGTTGACATTTAGCGGAGCACTAAAATGATCCAAGAACAGACTATGCTGAACGTGGCCGACAACTCCGGTGCACGTCGCGTAATGTGTATCAAGGTTCTAGGTGGCTCGCACCGTCGCTACGCAGACGTCGGTGATATCATCAAGATCACTATCAAGGAAGCAATTCCTCGCGGTAAAGTGAAAAAGGGTGATGTCCTGAAAGCGGTAGTGGTGCGCACCAAGAAGGGTGTTCGTCGCCCGGACGGTTCTGTCATTCGCTTCGATAGCAATGCTTGCGTATTGTTGAACAATAATAGTGAGCAAGTTATCGGTACGCGTATTTTTGGGCCGGTAACTCGTGAACTTCGTAATGAAAAGTTCATGAAAATTATCTCTCTGGCACCTGAAGTACTCTAAGGAGCAGGCAATGGCAGCGAAAATCCGTCGTGATGACGAAATTATTGTGCTGACTGGTAAAGACAAAGGTAAGCGCGGTAAAGTAAAACAGGTTCTTTCTTCTGGTAAAGTCATTGTTGAAGGTATCAATCTGGTTAAAAAACATCAGAAGCCAGTTCCGGCTCTGAACCAACCAGGTGGCATCGTTGAAAAAGAAGCAGCTATCAGTGTTTCTAACGTTGCAATCTTTAATGCATCAACCGGCAAGGCTGACCGTGTAGGTTTTAGATTTGAAGACGGCAAAAAAGTACGTTTCTTCAAATCTAACAACGAAACTATCAAGTAATTTGGAGTATACGATGGCGAAACTGCATGATTACTACAAAGACGAGGTAGTCAAAAAACTGATGACTCAGTTTGGTTACCATTCTGTCATGCAAGTCCCTCGGGTCGAGAAGATCACCCTGAACATGGGTGTTGGTGAAGCGATCGCTGACAAAAAACTGCTGGATAATGCAGCAGCTGATCTGGCAGCTATCTCTGGTCAAAAACCACTGATCACCAAAGCACGCAAATCAGTTGCAGGCTTCAAAATCCGTCAGGGCTATCCAATCGGCTGTAAAGTGACCCTGCGTGGCGAACGCATGTGGGAGTTCTTTGAGCGCCTGATTTCTATTGCTGTACCTCGTATCCGTGACTTCCGTGGTTTATCTGCTAAATCATTCGATGGTCGTGGTAATTACAGCATGGGTGTTCGTGAGCAAATCATCTTCCCTGAAATCGATTACGATAAAGTGGATCGTGTACGTGGTTTGGATATTAC
Source organism: Xenorhabdus sp. NBAII XenSa04 (assembly GCF_963866145.1). Taxonomy (NCBI): domain Bacteria; kingdom Pseudomonadati; phylum Pseudomonadota; class Gammaproteobacteria; order Enterobacterales; family Morganellaceae; genus Xenorhabdus; species Xenorhabdus sp. NBAII XenSa04. The sequence continues at coordinate 16,859 of NZ_CAWMEB010000415.1, read as the reverse complement.
CATCACCACCACTGCGAAATCTGATGATGAAGGCCGCGCACTATTGGCTGCGTTTAACTTCCCGTTCCGCAAGTAAGGCAGGGTATTCATGGCTAAGCAATCAATGAAAGCACGTGATGTAAAACGTGCGAAATTAGCTGAGAAATTCTTCGCAAAACGCGTTGAACTGAAAGCAATCATCTCTGATGTAAACGCATCTGATGAAGACCGTTGGAATGCTGTTCTCAAGCTGCAAACACTGCCACGTGATTCCAGCCCTTGCCGTCAGCGTAACCGCTGCCGTCAAACTGGGCGTCCGCATGCATTTTTGCGGAAGTTTGGGTTGAGCCGTATTAAAGTCCGTGAAGCCGCTATGCGCGGTGAAATCCCGGGCCTTAAAAAGGCTAGCTGGTAATTGTCACCAATTGAATCACGGGAGTAAAGACAGATGAGCATGCAAGATCCGATCGCGGATATGCTGACCCGTATCCGTAACGGTCAGGCCGCAAATAAAGTTGCGGTCACCATGCCTTCCTCCAAGCTGAAAGTGGCAATTGCCAAAGTGCTGAAGGAAGAAGGTTACATTGAAGATTTTAAAATCGAAGGCGACACCAAGCCAGAGCTGGAAGTTACTCTGAAATACTTCCAAGGTAAGGCTGTTGTAGAAAGCATCCAGCGTGTAAGCCGTCCAAGTCTGCGCATCTATAAGAAAAAAGATGAGCTGCCACAAGTTATGGCTGGCTTGGGTATCGCTGTTGTTTCTACCTCTAAAGGTGTAATGACTGATCGTGCAGCTCGCCAGGCTGGTCTGGGTGGCGAGATTCTCTGCTACGTAGCTTAATTCGGGAGGAAGAATGTCTCGTGTTGCAAAAGCACCCGTCGTCATTCCTGCTGGCGTAGAGGTTAAACTCAACGGTCAGGTTATTTCGATTAAGGGTAAAAACGGCGAATTGAGTCGTGAAATCCACAGTGCAGTTGAAGTTACACATGCAGATAACCAATTGATTTTCGCTCCACGCGAAGGTTTCGCAGATGCTTGGGCACAGGCAGGTACGACTCGTTCTCTGCTAAATGCAATGGTTATTGGTGTTAACGAAGGTTTCACTAAGAAGCTTCAACTGGTGGGTGTTGGTTACCGTGCAGCAGTTAAAGGCGACACTGTTAGTTTGTCTTTAGGCTTCTCGCATCCGGTTGAGCATCAACTGCCAGCAGGCATTACTGCGGAATGCCCATCACAAACTGAAATCGTACTGAAAGGTGCTGATAAGCAGGTGATTGGTCAGGTTGCGGCAGATCTGCGTGCCTATCGTCGTCCTGAGCCATATAAAGGCAAGGGTGTTCGTTACGCCGATGAAGTCGTGCGTACCAAAGAGGCTAAGAAGAAGTAAGGTAACACTATGGATAAGAAAGCAGCTCGTATCCGTCGTGCGACCCGCGCACGCCGCAAGCTCCAGGAACTGGGTGCAACTCGCCTGGTGGTACATCGTACCCCTCGCCATATTTATGCGCAGGTTATCGCACCAAATGGTTCTGAAACTCTGGTGGCAGCTTCTACAACAGAAAAAGCTATCAGTGAACAATTGAAATTCACTGGAAACAAAGAAGCCGCAGCAGTTGTTGGTAAAATCATTGCTGAACGTGCTCTGGAAAAAGGTATCAAAAACGTATCCTTTGACCGCTCTGGTTTCCAATATCATGGTAGAGTCCAGGCACTGGCAGATGCTGCCCGTGAAGCTGGCCTTCAGTTCTAAGGTAGAGGTGTAAGATGGCTCACATCGAAAAACAAGCTGGCGAACTGCAGGAAAAGCTGATCGCGGTAAATCGCGTATCTAAAACCGTCAAAGGTGGCCGTATTTTCAGCTTTACAGCACTGACTGTAGTTGGTGATGGTAACGGTCGCGTTGGTTTTGGCTACGGCAAAGCACGCGAAGTTCCGGCAGCGATCCAGAAAGCGATGGAAAAAGCACGTCGCAATATGAAAAACGTCGCACTTAACAGCGGCACGCTGTACCACCCAGTGAAAGGCACGCACACCGGTTCCCGCGTGTTTATGCAGCCTGCTCACGAAGGTACAGGTATCATTGCAGGTGGTGCAATGCGTGCTGTTCTGGAAGTTGCTGGGGTTCGTAACGTACTGGCTAAAACCTACGGTTCCACTAACCCAATTAACGTGGTTCGTGCAACTCTGGACGCTTTAGACAGCATGAAGTCTCCAGAAATGGTCGCAGCTAAGCGTGGCAAATCCGTCGAAGAAATTCTGGGGTAATGACCATGGCTAAGACTATTAAAATTACTCAGGTTCGCAGCTCAATTGGTCGTTTGCCTAAACACAAGGCAACTTTGACTGGTTTAGGTCTGCGTCGCATTGGTCATACTGTTGAGCGTGAAGATACACCAGCGGTTCGCGGTATGGTCAACTTGGTTTCCTATATGGTTAAAGTTGAGGAGTAACAGATGCGCTTAAATACTCTGTCTCCGGCTGAAGGTGCCAAGCACGCACCTAAACGTGTAGGTCGTGGTATCGGTTCTGGCCTGGGTAAAACTGGCGGCCGTGGTCACAAGGGTCAGAAGTCTCGTTCTGGCGGTGGCGTACGTCGTGGTTTCGAAGGCGGCCAGATGCCTTTGTATCGTCGTTTGCCAAAATTTGGTTTTACTTCACGTAAAGCAATGGTTACAGCGGAAATCCGTTTGTCTGACTTTGCTCGAGTAGAAGGCGATGTTATCGATCTGAATGCACTGAAAGCTGCTAACATTGTTGGCCCTCAAATTGAGTTCGCGAAAGTTATGCTTTCTGGCGAAGTCAATCGCGCAGTAACTGTGCGTGGCTTGCGTGTTACTAAAGGCGCCCGTGCTGCAATTGAAGCTGCTGGCGGTAAAATTGAGGAATAAGTAACAGATGGCTAAACAACCGGGATTAGATTTTCAAAGTGCTAAAGGCGGATTAGGTGAGTTAAAACGCAGACTTTTGTTTGTTATTGGAGCTCTGATTGTTTTCCGTATTGGCTCTTTTATTCCAATCCCTGGTATTGATGCCACTGTGCTTGCCAAATTGCTCGAACAGCAAAGAGGCACCATCATTGAAATGTTTAATATGTTCTCTGGTGGTGCTTTAAGCCGTGCTTCTATCTTTGCACTGGGTATTATGCCGTATATTTCTGCATCTATTATTATCCAGTTGCTGACAGTGGTTAACCCCCGTTTAGCAGAGATTAAGAAGGAAGGGGAAGCTGGTCGTCGTAAGATCAGTCAATATACCCGTTATGGCACATTAGTGCTGGCAATATTCCAGTCAATCGGTATTGCTACTGGGTTGCCCAATATGCCTGGAATGCAAGGATTAGTTATTAATCCAGGTTTTGCATTTTATTTCACGGCTGTTGTAAGTCTGGTCACGGGAACCATGTTCTTGATGTGGCTAGGTGAGCAGATTACTGAACGAGGTATTGGTAACGGTATTTCAATCATAATCTTTGCTGGTATCGTTGCGGGTCTTCCGCCTGCAATTGGTCACACCATCGAGCAAGCTCGGCAAGGTGATCTGCACTTCCTCCTGTTGTTGTTGGTTGCAGTTTTAGTGTTTGCGGTAACTTTCTTCGTTGTTTTCATGGAGCGTGGTCAACGTCGTATCGTTGTTAACTATGCCAAGCGTCAACAAGGTCGTAGAGTTTATGCAGCACAAAGTACACATTTACCGTTGAAAGTGAATATGGCTGGGGTTATCCCTGCAATTTTTGCTTCCAGTATTATTTTGTTCCCTGGTACTATAGCCTCTTGGTTTGGTAGCGGAGCAAACTGGAACTGGTTGACAACTATTTCTATGTATTTGCAGCCAGGTCAACCACTTTATGTGTTATTATATGCATCTGCAATCATCTTCTTCTGTTTCTTCTACACGGCGTTGGTATTCAATCCAAGAGAAACGGCAGATAACCTGAAGAAGTCCGGTGCATTTGTACCAGGAATTCGTCCGGGAGAGCAAACGGCTAAGTACATTGATAAAGTAATGACTCGTCTAACCTTAGTTGGTGCGTTATATATTACTTTTATCTGCTTAATCCCGGAGTTCATGCGTGATGCAATGAAAGTTCCATTCTATTTTGGTGGTACTTCCCTACTGATTGTAGTCGTCGTCATCATGGACTTTATGGCTCAAGTGCAAACTCTGATGATGTCGAGTCAATATGAGTCTGCATTGAAGAAGGCAAACCTGAAAGGATATAACCGCTAATTGGTTTGCTTGAGAAGTTACGGAGAGTAAAAATGAAAGTTCGTGCTTCCGTCAAGAAATTATGCCGCAACTGTAAAATTGTTAAACGTAACGGTATCGTTCGTGTAATTTGCAGTGCAGAGCCTAAGCATAAACAACGCCAAGGCTAATTAATCGCATATTTTTCTTGCAAAGTTGGGTTGAGCTGGCTAAATTAGCCAGCCAATCTTTTTATCTGACAGCAACACTATTTGAGTATCCTGAAAACGGGCTTTTCAGAATGATGTTGCGGTGAATAAATATTGTAGGAGTGCATAGTGGCCCGTATAGCAGGCATTAACATTCCTGATCAGAAACATACTGTGATCGCATTGACTTCGATCTATGGTATCGGTAAAACCCGCTCACAAGCTATCTGTGCAGCAGCGGGCATTGCTGAAAATGTTAAGATCAGTGAGCTGTCTGAAGAGCAAATTGACAAGCTGCGTGACGAAGTTGCTAAATACGTTGTAGAAGGTGATTTGCGTCGTGAAGTGACCCTGAGTATCAAACGTCTGATGGATCTTGGTTGCTATCGTGGTTTGCGTCATCGTCGTGGTCTGCCTGTTCGCGGTCAGCGTACTAAGACCAATGCACGTACCCGTAAGGGTCCGCGTAAGCCGATCAAGAAATAATCGGGGTATTGAATAATGGCAAAAGCACCTATTCGTGCACGTAAGCGTGTAAGAAAACAAGTCTCTGACGGTGTGGCTCATATCCATGCTTCTTTCAACAACACCATCGTTACTATTACTGATCGTCAGGGTAACGCTTTGGGTTGGGCAACTGCCGGTGGTTCCGGTTTCCGTGGTTCTCGTAAATCTACTCCGTTTGCAGCTCAGGTTGCAGCAGAACGCTGTGCTGAAGCCGTAAAAGAATACGGAATTAAGAACCTGGAAGTTATGGTTAAAGGACCTGGTCCTGGCCGTGAGTCAACTATTCGCGCACTGAACGCGGCTGGTTTCCGCATCACTAACATTACTGATGTGACTCCGATCCCTCATAACGGTTGTCGTCCACCGAAGAAACGTCGCGTTTAATACGTTTCGTTTTTAGGATTGTTGGAGAAAGAAAATGGCAAGATATTTGGGTCCTAAGCTCAAGCTGAGCCGTCGCGAGGGTACAGACCTTTTCCTGAAGTCTGGCGTTCGCGCGATTGACACCAAGTGTAAATTAGAACAAGCACCAGGCCAGCACGGCGCTCGTAAACCGCGTCTGTCTGATTATGGTGTTCAGTTACGTGAAAAACAAAAAGTTCGTCGTATTTACGGTGTTCTGGAGCGTCAATTCCGTAACTACTACAAAGAAGCGACTCGTCTGAAAGGCAACACAGGTGAAAACCTGCTGACTTTGCTGGAAAGTCGCTTGGATAACGTCGTTTATCGTATGGGTTTTGGCGCGACTCGTGCTGAATCACGTCAGATGGTGAGCCATAAAGCTATCATGGTAAATGGTCGCGTTGTTAACATCGCTTCTTATCAGGTATCCCCGAATGACGTAGTCAGCGTTCGTGAAAAAGCGAAAAAGCAGGCTCGTATTAAGGCAGCTTTAGAGCTGGCTGAGCAGCGTGAGAAACCAACTTGGTTGGAAGTTGATGCTGCGAAGATGGAAGGTGTGTTCAAACGTATTCCTGAACGTACTGATCTATCCGCTGACATTAACGAACACCTGATCGTCGAGCTTTACTCTAAGTAAAGCTTAGCACCAAAGAGAGGACACAATGCAGGGTTCTGTGACAGAGTTTCTAAAACCGCGCCTGGTAGATATCGAGCAAGTCAGTTCGACGCACGCCAAGGTGACCCTTGAGCCATTAGAGCGTGGCTTTGGCCATACTCTTGGCAATGCACTGCGCCGTATTCTGCTTTCGTCTATGCCGGGTTGTGCGGTGACTGAGGTTGAGATTGATGGTGTACTGCATGAGTACAGCACCAAAGAAGGTGTACAGGAAGATATCCTGGAGATTCTCCTCAATCTGAAAGGGCTGGCGGTGAAAGTTCAGGGTAAAGATGAAGTCATCCTTACCTTGAATAAATCTGGCATTGGCCCTGTGACTGCAGCCGACATCATCCATGATGGTGATGTTGAAATCGTCAAGCCGCAGCACGTAATCTGCCATCTGACTGACGAAAGCGCTTCCATTAGCATGCGTATTAAAGTTCAGCGCGGTCGTGGTTATGTGCCGGCTTCTGCCCGAATTCATTCGGAAGAAGATGAGCGCCCTATCGGTCGTTTGTTAGTAGATGCTTGCTATAGCCCAGTAGAGCGTATCGCCTACAATGTTGAAGCAGCACGTGTAGAACAGCGTACTGACCTGGATAAGCTGGTTATCGAGATGGAGACTAACGGCACAATCGACCCTGAGGAGGCGATTCGCCGTGCAGCTACTATTCTGGCTGAACAACTGGAAGCTTTCGTTGACTTGCGTGATGTACGTCAACCAGAAGTTAAAGAAGAGAAGCCAGAGTTTGATCCGATACTGCTGCGCCCTGTTGACGATCTGGAATTGACTGTCCGCTCTGCTAACTGCCTTAAGGCAGAAGCTATCCACTACATCGGTGATCTGGTACAGCGTACTGAGGTTGAGTTACTTAAGACACCTAATCTGGGTAAAAAATCTCTTACTGAGATTAAAGACGTACTGGCTTCACGTGGACTTTCTCTGGGCATGCGTCTGGAAAATTGGCCACCAGCAAGTATTGCTGATGAATAACTAGATCACAGGTTAAGGTTTTACTGAGAAGGATAAGGTCATGCGCCATCGTAAGAGTGGTCGTCAATTGAACCGCAACAGCAGCCATCGCCAAGCTATGTTCCGCAACATGGCAGGTTCTTTGGTTCGTCATGAAATCATCAAGACGACTCTGCCTAAAGCGAAAGAACTGCGTCGCGTCGTTGAGCCGCTAATTACTCTTGCCAAGACCGACAGCGTAGCTAATCGTCGTCTGGCATTCGCCCGTACTCGTGATAACGAGATCGTGGCAAAACTGTTTAATGAACTGGGTCCACGTTTTGCGAGCCGCGCAGGTGGTTACACTCGTATTCTGAAGTGTGGCTTCCGTGCTGGTGATAATGCACCAATGGCATATATTGAGCTTGTTGACCGTGCCGCTGAGTCTAAGACAGAAGCAGCATCTGCAGAATAATCTGTAGAAGCGTAAAAAACCGGGTATAATCCCGGTTTTTTATCGATCTTTACTTTTTCTATCCAATCTAATTTTTTTCCTTTCGATTTCTTTTAGTTATCCTTATATCTAATAGTAAATACCATCTGGCATGGTGATTTATTGATCTATTCTGGTAGTATTGATTTTATTTCCTGTTTGATTAGAGGTTGTTATGTATCGTATTGGGCAATTAGCTAGATTAGCAAACGTTACACCTGATACTGTTCGTTTTTACGAGAAACAAGGATTGATGGTGCATGAAGAAAGAACAGAGGGAGGGTATCGGCTTTATACAAAGCAAGACTTGCAGCGGTTACGATTTATTCGTTATGCAAAACAGTTAGGTTTTACATTAGAGGCAATTGTAGAATTATTATCTATTCGAGTTGATCCTGAACATCATACTTGTCAAGAGTCTAAGCAAGTTGTTGATTCCAGGTTACAAGAAATAGAAGAAAAAATACTGGAAATGCAGAGAATGCGCGATTCTTTAAAAATGTTGAGTGATGCTTGTTGTGGAAGCGCACACACTAGTACATATTGTTCTATATTGGAAATTTTAGAAGAGGGAGCAACAAATAGGTAATTTTTATTTATTATTCTGAGTAATTAGAGTACAATTTTGCCCTGAAATTTAATTGAACAATCACATCTTGAGGTCACTATGACGACATATCGCCATAAAAAAGGCGTTATCAAAGATAATGCTATAGAAGCGCTTCTCCATGATCCTCTGTTTAGACAACGGGTAGAAAAAAATAATAAGGGTAAAGGAAGTTATCGTCGTAAAGAAAAACATGATAAAAATAGTAGTTGGGAGGCCAATGATAATAATTTTTTCAAGTTGTTATCATTGGTCTTCTAACTTTTTGAGTCTGTAGAAATGAAAACTGTTTATAGAAAGAACGGGCTTGGCTGGAATAACTTTTCTACTTCGGGAACAAATTTCTTATCAGTAATAAACATGATCACATGGTCGCCTTGTTGAATAATACTGTAATCATTGGCAATTATGACTTCTTCTCCACGGACAATAGCGCCAATTGTTGTTCCTGAAGGCAGTTTTATGTCTCCTATTTTACGCCCAACTACTTTGGAAGTATGTTCATCGCCATGAGCAATGGCTTCAATAGCTTCAGCAACACCTCTCCGTAATGAGAATACACTAACGATATCTGCTTTGCGGACATGACCAAGCAGCGCAGATACAGTAGCTTGTTGTGGGGATATAGCAATATCAATGACTCCACCTTGTACTAAATCAACATATGCACTGCGTTGAATAAGTACCATGGCTTTTTTGGCTCCCATTCTTTTTGCTAGCATAGCTGACATGATATTGGCTTCATCATCATTAGTTAATGCAATGAAAACATCAACTTGTTCAATATGCTCTTCTGCCAGTAACTCTTGATCCGAAGCATCACCATAGAACACGATAGTATCGTGTAAGAGTTCTGCAAGCTCAGTAGCCCTTTCTTGATTATGTTCGATAAGTTTGACGCTATAATCTTTTTCAAGACGTAACGCTAAGCCTGCTCCAACATTACCGCCTCCGACAATCATGATTCGCTTGTAGGGTTTTTCAAGGCGCTGTAATTCGCTCATTACAGCCCTGATATGCTGTGATGCGGCAACAAAAAATACTTCATCTCCAGCTTCTATAACTGTAGAACCTTGTGGTCTGATTGGGCGGTCTTGTCGAAATATCGCAGCAACTTTACTATCGATATGTGGCATATGTTCGCGGAGGGAAGATAAGGCGTTACCTACCAGTGAGCCACCATAATAAGCCTTTACTGCGACGATGCTGACCCGTCCTTCTGAAAAATTAACAACTTGCAGAGCTCCAGGATATTGAATCAATTTATAGATATAATCAATGACTAACTGTTCTGGAGATATCAGATAATCGATAGGAATATCATTAGGTTGAAATAACTTTTCTGATTCACGGATATATTCAGATGAACGGATACGGGCGACTTTATTAGGTGTGTTAAATAGAGAATAGGCAATTTGGCAGGCAATCATGTTGGTTTCATCTGAGTTGGTGACAGCAACCAACATATCAGCATCTTCTGCTCCGGCTTCCCTCAGAACTCTAGGATGAGATCCGTGACCATTCACGACTCGCAGATCGAATTTGTCCTGTAACTGGCGTAAACGATCTGTATCGGTATCAACGACAGTAATGTCATTGTTTTCATCAACTAAGTTTTCAGCTAATGTTCCACCAACTTGGCCAGCACCCAGGATAATTATTTTCATAGCCATTCTCTTTGTGTGTTAGAAGCCACATTTTATTTTTGTTATTTTAGCAAAGTCATCATATTTTCTCTCGTCCGAAGGGAACGAGAGGAAATTATTATTGCTTAGTCAATCGGGCATAAAAGAAACCGTCACCACCAATTGTTTCTGGAGTAATTTGTATTCCTGGTGTTTCCAATGTGCCTGTTCCAGAGAGCTCAGCATCTGCATGTCGTTCTAAGAATGCTTTGATTTGTTCACTATTTTCATTTGGTAAAATGGAACATGTTGCATAGACCAGCGTGCCGTTCTTTTTTAAATATGGCCAAATAGCATCAAGAATTTCAGATTGTAGTGTGACTAATTGATCAATATCTTCATTTTTTCTTAGCCACTTTATATCAGGATGACGGCGGATCACACCTGTTGCCGAACATGGCGCATCAAGCAGAATACGATCGAATTGTTCTCCGGTAGCCCATTCATGTGGAAGACGTCCATCGCCTGTTTTGACGACAGCATGTAAACTAAGACGTTGTAAATTTTCTTTCACACGCTTAATTCTTTGCTCGTCAATATCGATAGCAAGTACTTTGGAGTTTGGCGCTATCTCAAGTATATGGGTTGTTTTTCCGCCAGGAGCAGCGCAAAGATCGAGGATCTTTTCTTCATCACGTGGCATTAATAATTCAGCACACCTTTGAGCAGAACGATCTTGAATGGTGACCCAACCTTTATCAAATCCGGGTAGAATATTCACAGGACAAGGGGTTAGCAGGCGAATTGCATAGGGATAATTTTCATCTATCTCTGCTGCTATATTGGCTTTTTGTAATAAGGCAAGGTATTGATTTGCAGAGTGATGGAGCTGATTAACACGTAGCCACATAGGTGGTTTTTTATTATTTGCATCTACAATATCTTTCCAATCTTGTGGATAAGCTTTTTGGATGCGAGCCAATAGCCATTTGGGATGTAAATGGTGACTGAAGTTATTATTGGCTTGTTCGACTAATTCTTGTTGTTGACGCTGAAATTGTCGGAGAACACCATTAATCAATCCTTTTAATTGTGGGCGTTTTAAGCTGATTGTACCATTAACAGTTTCAGCAAGTACAGCATGTGCAGGTATGCGTGTATACGTAAGTTGGTACATTCCAATCATGATCAAGTAGTGAAAAATGCGTTGCTTACCTTTTAAGGGTTTTGCCATCAATTGGGCGATAAACCACTCCAATTGAGGTAATACTCTCATTACGCCAAAACAGAGTTCTTGGAGAAGAGCTTTGTCTTTGTCAGACACTTTTTGTTGGAGTTCAGGTATGACAGAGCTGAGAGACTGCCCTTGCTCCAGCACTTGGCTAATCGCTTTTGCAGCAATGCTTCGCAGGTTATATATATTTTCCATGATATGAGTATGGTCAAAAGTATGGTTAAGAAGCTGAATATCATCAGCATGATAGTAAAGAAGAAAGATACCTGTATGGTGCCAGCATACAGGCTAAATGAATATTAGTTAATTTTGTTACCCGGAGTGAACCATTCGCTTTTAGAGTTTAATAAATCGGCGGCTGACATTGCTTTCTTACCAGAGGGTTGCAGTTGAGTAATATTCAATATCCCATCAGTAGTAGCAACTTGGATACCTTTCTTATCCGCATGAACAATTGTTCCTGGAGCTTGGTTAATTTGTTCTTCAATGACACTGGCTTGCCAAACTTTAATAGGCTGTTCATCAATGAAAAAGTAACTCAATGGCCAAGGATTGAATGCACGAATGCAGCGTTCAAGTTGGACTGCCGACAAATTCCAATCTATTTTTGCTTCACTTTTGCTGAGCTTTTCAGCATACGTTGCTAGAGTATTATCCTGAATCTCAGGTTGGCTCTTTCCTGATGTGATTAGGCTTAATGTATTGAGTAATGCATCAGGGCCGATACTAGCCAGTTTGTTATACAGACTTGTGCTAGTATCTTCATTTGTAATTGGGCAGGTTGTTTTTAATAGTATATCACCAGTATCAAGGCCTGCATCCATTTGCATGATCGTTACACCCGTTTCTTTATCTCCAGCCCAAATAGCACGTTGTATAGGTGCAGCACCGCGCCAATGAGGTAACAAAGAGCCATGAACATTGAGACACCCCAAACGTGGTATATCTAATACTGCTTGAGGGAGGATCAAACCATATGCAACGACGATCATGATATCAGCCTGTTGATCCATGACCCACTGTTGACTTTCTTCTGTACGTAGCGTTTTGGGTTGGAAAACTGGAATGTCGTGTTTTTCTGCCAATACCTTTACAGGACTTGGTGTTAATTTTTTACCTCTTCCTGCCGGTTTATCAGGCCGAGTGAGTACTCCAACAACTTGGAGTTGCGATTTTAATAAAGCAGCCAAATGGCTAGCCGCGAAATCAGGTGTTCCGGCAAAAATAATGCGTAAAGAATCAGACACTGTTATTTCCTGCAATGATTAAAGTTTACTTAGCCTTGGCTTTCAGTCGGTCAATTTTTTCGACTCTCTGACGAATACGTTGACGTTTCAGTGGTGACAGGTAATCGACAAATAGTTTACCGACCAAGTGATCCATTTCGTGTTGAATACAGATCGCCAATAGGCCATCAGCTTCCAATTCAAATAGTTGACCATGATAATCTAGAGCTTTAATTTTGACCTGCTCGAAGCGTGGTACAAACGCACGTTGTTCAGGAACAGATAAACAGCCTTCTTCAATTCCTGTTTCGCCAGATTCATTAACTAATTCTGGGTTGATAAGTACAAGTCTCTGGTCACGACTCTCTGAAACATCAATGACAACAATGCGTTGATGAATATTAACTTGGGTTGCTGCCAGGCCAATGCCTTCCTCTTCATACATAGTTTCAAACATATCATCAATGATACGCTGGATTTCTGCATCAACTTTTTCGACGGGTTTTGCAACTATGCGAAGCCGCTCATCTGGATAATGTAATACTTGTAAAACTGACATATATGTTTAGAACTGCATCCAAAAAGTGAGTGATAATTGGAACCTATTCTAGACACTTCCTGATTAGATTGACAGTATTGTCTACAAATTAGTCATGTAAGTGTGACAGCTTATTGAGTCAGGATGACAATATGGAAGTGATGGAAATATGGTTACGAATGAGAATGGTTTCTCATTTGTCAGCAGTAAAAGCAGTGCCTATTATTGAACGACTTTTGCAAACAAGGAATGTTAATTATGCTGTAATAAAAGATTGTGGTTTATCACCTTCACAGTGTACACAGTTTCTAAAGGCTAACCCTTCTGTGTTGGTTTCGAGCCTCAATTGGTTGGAACAACAAGGGAATTACTTATTGACTTTTTCTCATCCGGCATATCCTGCCTTATTGAAACAGATTTATTCTCCTCCACTTGTGCTTTTTGTCTCGGGTGATTTGATCACTTTATCTGAGAAGCAAGTTGCGATGGTAGGTAGCAGGTCAGCAAGTTTTTATGGTGAAAAATGGGGAAAGATTTTTGCGGGTGGATTGGCTGAAAATGGAATGGTGATAACTAGTGGATTGGCGATTGGGATTGATGGTATTTGTCATCAGGCGGCTGTTGATGCTGGTGGAAAAACCGTTGCTGTATTGGGAAGTGGGCTTAAAAATATTTATCCCAATCGTCATCAAAACTTAGCTTACCGCATTAAAGAAAATGGTGCTCTAGTTTCTGAATTTTTCCCTGATACTCCACCTAAGGCCAAAAATTTTCCAAGACGAAACCGGATTATTAGCGGATTGAGTTTAGCGCTTATTATTGTTGAAGCTCATCAGAATAGTGGTTCACTGATTACGGCACGTTGTGCACTTGAACAAGGAAGAGATATTTTTGCATTACCTGGTCCATTGGGAGTGAATTCAAATGAGGGTAATCACTGGCTGATCAAACAGGGAGCTTATTTAGCAACCAATGTGGTGGATGTTATGGAACATATCCAGACTAACTTCCAATGGGTCAATCTGGAGAAAGAAGATAATAAACAATTTGAACAAACTGAGTTGCCATTTGCTGATGTGCTGGTTAACGTAAGCGATGAAGTCACACCAGTTGATATAATTGCCCAACGTTCTTCTCTTCCTATTACAGAAGTTATGACCCAGCTATTGGAGCTTGAGCTGATGGGTAAAGTCGCTGTCGTTGCTGGTGGCTATGTTCGAGTGAATTGAGGGATTGAGTTTTCCCTTTTACTGAAGGTTATGGTTTGCCAATATTTGTATTTTTCTAATAAATATAGTTTTCCAGTTATGGTGGCTAATATTCAGTGAGTAGGATATGTCTAAAAAGATGTCTTTTGCGATAAAAAAAACGGAACATTGCTCCGATTGTGGTGCTGAATTAGTGATCCGCAATGGAGTTCATGGTCCATTTTATGCCTGTTCTAATTATCCGTCATGCTGTTATGTTCGGTCGCTGAAAGCATCTTCAGATGGACATATTGTCAAAGAATTAGAAGGACAAACTTGTTCGAAGTGTGGCTCTACCTTGGTCTTACGGCAAGGGAGGTACGGCATGTTTATTGGCTGTAGCAATTATCCTGAATGTGATCATACGGAAATCATCGATAAACCTGATGATACTTCAATTAATTGCCCTCAATGTAAGCAAGGCAAATTACTTCAGCGTAAGTCACGATTTGGTAAAGCATTTCATGCTTGTAATCGATATCCCGAATGTCAGTTTACACTGAACAATAAACCAATATCTGGGAAATGTGAGTTTTGTCATTATCCCTTGTTGATAGAGAAGAAAGCAGTTCAAGGCATTAAATTGTTTTGTGCTAGTAAATTGTGTAGCAAGCAGCAATTCATTAGAACCGAGAAATAAAATGAGTAATAAAGTCTCACCTAAATTTGATGTAATTATTAATGCCTTAAAAGAAGAAAAAGTGATTGCTTATCCGACAGAAGCTGTGTTTGGGTTGGGTTGTGATCCTGACAGTGAAACAGCGGTTAACAAACTATTATTGCTGAAAAATAGGCCTTGGGAAAAAGGTCTGATCCTTATTTCTGATAGCTATGATCGGCTATATTCCTATATTAATGATGAACAGTTAGATGATGAACAAAAAAAGACAGTTTTTTCTTTTTGGCCGGGGCCGGTGACATGGGTTATTCCAGCCAAAGCGACAACACCAAAATGGTTGACGGGGAAATTTTCAACATTAGCTGTTCGAGTTACAGATCATCCTTTAGTTAGACAATTATGTTCCCTTTATGAGAAACCTCTTGTATCGACCAGTGCAAATTTAAGTGGATTGGAGCCGTGCCGGAGTGCAGAAGAAGTTCGTCGACAATTTGGAAACGATTTTCCTGTCTTGGCAGGGGAAGTTGGTGGACGTAAAAATCCATCAGAAATCAGGGATGCTTTGACAGGTAAACTATATCGGCAAGGGTAGGGAATAATGAATAATTTTGCGGTTTTTGGTAATCCGATTGCTCACAGTAAGTCTCCTTATATTCATCGATTATTTGCTGAACAAACGGGTATTGAGCATCAATATGGGCAGATACTTGCTCCAATAGAGCATTTTGAACAATCGTTGGAGCAATTTTTTGTGCAGGGCGGTTTAGGAGCGAACATTACCGTTCCTTTTAAAGAACGTGCTTATGAATATGCACATAAATTGACTAAACGCGCAAAACTCAGTGGTGCAGTTAATACCTTAAAAATAGTTGAAGATAACCAGATTCTTGGTGATAACACTGATGGTGTCGGATTATTGGCAGACTTACAACGACTCAATTTTATTAGCCAAGGGCAGCATATATTGATTATAGGGGCTGGTGGTGCCGCAAAAGGGGTAATTTCTCCCTTATTAGAGTCAGGCTGTAAGATTACTATCACTAACCGTACATTCGCACGTGCACAAGCAATAGCGGATAAATTTTCTGTATTGGGACACATCCAGGCAGTTGATATAAAATCCCTCTTGTCTCCGGATTTTGATCTTGTCATCAATGCAACAGCTTCTGGTCTTAGTGGGAATATTCCCAGAATATCACCATCGATTTTCTATAATAATAGTACTTGCTACGATATGTACTATCAACAGGGGTTAACTCCTTTCCTTGATTTTGCTAAGAGAAATAATGTTTCACGTTTGGCTGATGGGTTAGGAATGCTGGTGGGACAGGCGGCACATGCTTTTGAGCTTTGGCACGGCATATTACCAAAAGTAGAACCTATTTTAACGACTTTAAGGAAAGAGTTACGTATATGAATCAAGCTATTCAATTTCCTGATCGCGAAGAATGGAATGAGCAGGAAAGCAAAGTTATCTTCCCTGCTATAGTTGATGGTTTATTGGTACAGTGTATGATTAGTACCGATGAGTTAATTCATCGGTATGGTAAAGAGCTTCATCCACTCGATTTATTTCGCCAATATCGTTGGGATCTGGAAGAAGAGTTTGAAGAAGTCATCCTGAGTGGAATAGATGATCAATTTGGGTGTTACTCTTTACCTTCTGATGTATCTGCTAAGTAATCATCTTTCCAACGGACATAGTTATTAGCAGAATAAAGAAGCCCTTCCAGTTCTTCAGATTTAAGTTTTCTTACTTGTTTGGCGGGGCTACCTATATACAGATATCCACTCTCCAATGTTTTTCCTGGTGGAATAAGGCTAGCCGCTCCAATAATGACATTGTCTTCAATGACAGCTCCATCTAATACAATTGCACCCATTCCAATTAACACTCGGTTTCCAATCGTACAACCGTGTAAGATTGCCTTATGACCGATAGTGACTTCTTCACCTATGATTAGAGGGAAGCCATTGGAATTATTAGGTGATTTATGTGTAACATGTAAAATAGAGCCATCTTGGATATTTGTACGTGTACCAATAGAAATGTAATTTACATCACCACGGATGACCACCAGTGGCCAGATGCTTACATCATCCGCTAATTTGACATCTCCAATCACGATAGATGTAGGGTCTAACATGACTCTTTGACCAATTTGAGGCCGTAATTTTAAGTATTGACGTAAAACAGTAGACATAAAAAATCTCAATAGTAGTAAAAGAGGGTAACAATTATATGAGATGTTATTGAGGAAAAGATCACCATGCAATGGGAGATTAGCGTTAATTTTATACTTGGTGGGTGAATTTTATATTGATTGGATTAAAAAGTGTGCACTTGAAAGTGAAATTGCAAAAAAACTATTGTCAG
>NZ_CAWMEB010000414.1:0-11360 GCF_963866145.1 Xenorhabdus sp. NBAII XenSa04 | reverse complement strand
ACACAGACGGCAAGCGTGCGAAAAAAATCCGGATAAATCAGCAAACAATTCTTTTTTGCCTGTGGCAAAAAAGAACCGACACCGCTCATCACACTCCTCCCTGTTATAAAAAAGAATAATATTAACTTTTTTTAATAAAAAAATCTGTGTGGTAAGCAACCTTTCCTTTTAACACATTCATTTAATAAAAACTTTCTCAAAAAAATGCCGATCAATTATTCACCGTAACATGAGAGATAACAATCAATGAAAAACAACAAGGAATCGCTATACCTGCAAGAGTTAGCTTACTTGCGTGAAAAAGCAAAGTTGATGGCAGCGGAGTGTCCGCATCTGGAATCTTTTCTGAGTACCTCTCATGATCCGGATATTGAACGCCTGTTTGAAGGTTTTTCATTATTAACCTCAAATCTACGCAGCACCATTGAAGACAGTTTTCCGCAAATAACCCATGACATGCTCAGACGCATCTGGCCACATACCTTACGCCCTGTGCCACCGACGACGATCATTAAGTTCACGCCCCATCAGGGCGTCCATCAGGGCGCAGCAGATATCCCCCAGGGCGCCCCGATAACCACGGCTGAGCGGGAAAAAGCGCTACGGTTTCGCACCTGCCGCCCCTTGCATATTGAACCGTTCATTGTCCTGAACAGACAGATCCAAAAAACACGGGAATACAGCGAGATAACGTTGACACTGCGCCAAACGGGGGCAGTGTCAGACCGTTGGCAGGTAGGGCAGCTTCAATTTTTTCTTGGTACAGACCGTGAACGAGCGGCTCAGCTGAGTCTGTGGCTGGAACAGTATCTTGATGAGATTTACCTGCGCACGCAAAACGAAGAAAAAAGACTCAGATACAGCAAGTTGTACGGGTGTGATGCTCATGACCCTCACAGTATACTGCCTACCAGCCATAACCATTTTGACCGTCTGCAACGGATGACGGAATACTACTGCCTGCCTCATGTTTTTGACTTTGTGACCTTTGATGCGCTGGATTACCGCGAGTTACCATTAAACCGCGACGGTTCATTTGAGCTGATATTCAGGCTGGAAGGCGAGCTGCCGCTGGAGACATTAGGCGATGCGTTCCAGTTAGGCTGTGTCCCTGCCGTTCACCTGGAAACGATGTCAAGTCAGCCGATCCTGCCTGAAGAAAATAACGCATATTATGCCATTCCGTTGTTAGAAACTGAGCGGTTATTCCAGTTACAGGGTATCCAAACGGCCAGGCAACTCGGTGGAAAACAATCTCACGGTAAAACCCTTCATTTCCGGCCTGTGGCGCAGTTCCACGAGAAAAATGACTGGCTGCGTGATGAAGGGCAACCCAATAACCTCTATTTCCAGCCCCGGCTCTCCATCGATCTGCTTGGGCGTATTCAGAATCGGATACATTTTTTGGGTACGGATGGAAAAGACGCTACCCGCCTGCCGCCACAACCAGTCTGCGCGCATTTCATCGGCTACCATACGCAGGCAATGACATTGAAGCCAGGCGATATTACCGAATCCCAGGAATCCGTCCCTGCTCATCTGCGTGCCCGCAATATCACGCCTGTCTCACCGGATTTTCCCCTCATGGTGATGGGAAAATCAGACTGGTCACTGATTGGTGTGCTCAACACCACGCCGTTTTTGCTTTTCAATCCGGTATCACTGAAAGATTTTTTGCGTTTGTATGATTGTTATGCTGAACATGATCGCGCGCTCAGCCGCCGGATGCAGCAGCATATTGACGGTATTGTCGATATGGAAACCCTGCCGGGCAGCCGTCTTGACTTCAGCAAACGAGGTCAGGGCCGCCTCATTAATGGCAACACCCTGCATTTACACCTTGATCCAGCGTGTTATGAAAATGACGGCATGATGTATCAGTTCTGCCAGGTTATCGACCAGCTGTTGGCGTGCTTTGTCGTGCGGGATAATTTCATTTTGTTAGAAATTTATCGGCAGGGTGAGCAGGCAGCGTTATGGACATTCCCGCAGCGGGTCGGTCTGCGCAGTGAAATGTAACAATATGAAATAGAAACATAAAAATCAGGAGATAAGCATGCTAAAAAGCGGATTACGTTTTGTTTGCCGGATAGGAGGGCTACCTGAGGGCACATTTGCGGTGGCCGATTTTACCCTGCGGGAAGGGCTTTCCGAGCTGTTCACCCTGAACCTGACGCTGGTTCAGTCCCTGCCCGGCAATCCCTTTATACCGAAACCGGAAATCGATTTAACCGCGCTGCTGATGCAGGAAGCGGTACTGCAAATCTTCCACGGTGTGAGGGAACAACGCAAAATCACCGGGATCATTTCCCATGCCGACTGGTGCGGCACCGATGGCAACAAAACCCTGTATACGTTTACTGTGCGCCCGTCCCTCTGGCGGCTCACGCTCAATCAGGACAGCCATATTTATCATCGGCAAAGTGTGCCGGATATCCTGAAGCTGTTGCTGAAAAAACATCATGTTCGCGCTGATTCAAAACTGGAAGATGCCCATCAAAGCAGAGAGTATATCACCCAGAAACGGGAATCCGATTATGCTTTTTTTTGCCGGTTAGCCGCTGAAGAGGGGATCAGCTTCTGGTTTGAGGATGAAACGCTGTTTTTCAGTGACAGTCACCTGCCCATGGCGGCAGACCTGACGCTCAGTTACAACGCCCAGCCAGAAACTGCACACGGGATCGATACGATTTATCAGGTTCGTCTGGGGGTGGGAATGACGCCCCAGCGCACCATCAACAAAGACTTCAACCCGGAACACCCGTTTTACGCGCTCTCCCATCTGGAAAGCAACCCCGAATATCAGGCGTTCGGTTCAACGACACCCTATACCGTTTACGAAAGCTATGGCCGTTTTCAGAAGGATGCCGAAGCCAAACCGTTCGTTAAGTACCGCCACGAAGCCCTGAAAAACCAAATGCAGAGTGGCAACGGGCAAAGTAACTGCATCAAACTGATGCCGGGGCAAATTTTCAACATTGCTGACCATCCCCATGCCCCGCTCAATACCTGCTGGCAGATTGTCGGGATCAACCATCAGGGTCGCTGCCCGCAGGCACTGGGTGACAATAGCGGCGAGGGCACCACACTCAGCAATAATTTCAGTTTTATTGATGGCTATGCCGACTGGCGACCGCCCTTTCATTATAAGCCTCTGGCGGATGGGGATGAGAGTGCCACCGTGGTCGGGCCGGAAGGCGAAGAAATCTTCGTCAACAAAGACGGCGCGATTAAAGTCCATTTTCACTGGAACCGCTACGACAAAGCCGATGACAGTGCATCCTGCTGGGTTCGAGTGGCACAGGGCTGGAATGGCAACGGTTTTGGCTTTATGGCCATTCCGCGCATTGGGCAGGAGGTCATTGTTTCTTACCTTAACGGCGATATTGACCGGCCGATAGTGACCGGCAGTGTCTATAACGCCGTCAACCGCCCGCCGCTGGATTTACCCGCCGCGAAGACCCGCACCACGTTTAAAACCAAAACCCACAAAGGGGAAGGCTTCAACGAACTGCGCTTTGAGGATGTGAAAGGCAGTGAAGAAGTGTTTATTCATGCACAGAAGGACATAAAAGCGCAAATTCTCAATGATGAAATTCACAATGTTGGCCATAACCGGACACATCATATTAAAAATATTAAAAATGACGCCCATTTACGCATTGATAACGAGTACCGCGTACAGGCAGGTAATGACATTTCTCTGTCAACCGGGCAAAAACTCCATATCAAGGCCGAGGATGCGCTGTTAACACAAAGTGGCAATGAAATTCATCTGAGTTCTGGTGCCAAAGTTGTGATTGATGCGGGTTCTGAACTGACTATTCAGGCCGCAGGACATTTTCTAAAAATTGACGCAGGCGGGATCACCAGTAGTGCTGCTGTTAACTTTGGCAGTGGCGCACCGGGTAATGGCTCTGGCTGGGGCGGCAAGTTGCCGGATATGCTGGATAAACTGTCACCCATTAATGTGGCTCAAACTGAAAACATGGCCACCGCACCGCCGGAAAAAATTTGTCTGTCCTGCCTGATGGCAGCGGCACCAACGGGTTCTGTTATGGTCATGAGGGGAGAATGATGACGACAACATTAAAGGAGAAATGGGAAAAATACCGGGAAACCTGCCCGGAGATGAAATTATATGCGTTGGTGGATGGTTTACAGTACGAGCGCTGCTTTGATGACGAATTGACTTATCTTGAGGGAACAAACAATCCACTGTTTCGGCAATTCCCGGATGCGGAAATCGCCTTTGCCGGGCCGTGGTTGTTTGATATATATCACGCTCCAGAATGGGAAGAAAAATTCTTACGGCTGGAAAGAACCGCACCGGCTGTTTCCTGGCTGTATTCAACACTGTCATTGGATAAACTGACCCGCCATCTTGAATCACAGTTAAATATCCGGTTAAAGACAGGAGAAACGGCATTATTACGTTTTTACGATCCCCGCGTTCTGCATCAAATTCCTCATATCTTTACGCCAGAACAGTTGACTAAGTTCACTAAAAATATTGAAGAATGGGGGTATCAACTTGATAACAACCACTATGTTGTAAAAGGAACGCCATCATGATCACACTGAACCGGGCGCAGATGAATAAGTTAATTGATTTACTGAATGCTATTGAACGGAATATTAACGTCACCACGGCTTACCTCGTTACAGTCGAGTACCAAGGAAAATAATCGCTATGGAAAAAAACAGTATCACTTCAGTCTTATCAAATTTGCAAAAAGATATAACAAAAAATATCTCGGAGAAAAAAAGTAAAGTCACCCACCCCGTTAAAGTTCCCAACTGCTCGGGGAAAGTGGGTGATCCAGGAGTGAAATGTAATCAAAAATTCAGTCATCAGGTCAAATTATTGCCGATTGATAACCAGGTAAATGTAAGTAATGTGCCTTATGCCTTTATTTCCGTACCCGCAAGAGGGTTCGGTAAGACGAATGGAGAAGGTGAAACCGACCGTATTATGACCCGACAGCCCGAAGAAGTGACCGTACTGGTCGGAAAGCTGGCCAAAAGTTATGAAAGAAGGGGCGGTAATTTCGGTTCACTTAAAGAACTCGAAGAAAGAAAAATCAGCCTGATTACAAATATAAATAATCCAACTACAGAGAAGCCTTATATCAGTGGTTATGATTATATTACTGTGGTAGGTGCCAGAACAGCGCCATGGGATTTTAGCCCGGGAGGTGTTACAAGAGGGTTTGAAGAATCAATGGGAAATCAATACCGTTTTATTAATTGTGGGTTACATCAGTTGCAGCTTTTTCCTAAAGCAAGTCAGGGAGATTATGCTGTACAACGAATTATAATTGTGTTTTCACAGGGATATACAGACATGGATCGTCAAAGAATAAATGACTATGCTCAAAAATTAGGTGCCCGTGTCCGCTATGTAACAGATGTACCGATGTTCATTAGGATTATAAATGAAAGAAAACAAAAGAAACGCTTAATCAAAGAGATGGTATTTTTCTGTCATGGCGTGATTAATTGTGCCACCTTTCATTATCAGGGAAAGAATGTGGAAGAAGGGAAATTTGGGCCAGACGAAATTAAAAAGGTGTATGAGTCGGTATTTGATTCTGATGCTAAAATAACAACCTACGCTTGCCGGGCAGGAATTTCGGTGGACGGTAGCGATTTTACAGGAAAAAATGCGGGGCAGGATAAAAGTCCGGCACAGCAAATGGCTAATGCCTGGGATGTTGGGGTCAAAGCGTTTGAGATGCGCTCTCTCTATGACATCGTTTATGGAACGGGAAAGGAGATTAAAGAGGCGAGAGAATATAGCAAAGTAATTGACAAATATGAAGCAGCTCGCAGAGCTTATAATTATGAATTGAGTAAAGGGAACAAAAACGCCAAACCACCAGAAAAACCAAAAGATTATGACATAATGAAAAAACGTAATGAAGGTTTGAAGGCAAGAGAATACAACGAAGACCACGGTGGAGGCCCTATTGCACCGAATGCTACCTGGCGATTACCGGGAACAGGAAATTCGCCAAAAGGACTAAAAAGTGGTCTGCAAAATTATAATCCAATAGAGTGGATTTTATGAATTTACTTAAAAAAAAGCTTATTGTTAAGATAGCAATTTTGACAATTTTCACTTTATTTTTTTCAGGTGCTTACTATATGTATATGCAAAAATTTCAAATGTATATTAGGGTAACTTCATATGATGTAAACTCGTCTGAGTTTCCTAGTAAAAAGGTCTGGTTCGATGCCAGTGAATGGCTGAAATCTTCGCAGTATATTAAAGTTCATGATGCTTATTTGATTAATAAGAAATTCGTTCCTATTGAAAATTTGAATACGCTAAGTATCACAATGACATTACAGGATGAAATTGAAAGTTCAATAAAATTCTCCGAATTAAATGTATTAAAAGATATGGAAGCTATAAAATTCTTGCAATTAATGCAAAATAAAATGAATTATGAATACATATACACAAAATTTGATGAAGAATCATTAAAGCCAGTGCTAGACTTTTTTTTGATTAAATTTCCTTATAAAGAAAAAAAATATGAACTATTAGTAATGAGAAGAAAATATGGAAATGAGTATGTGTACGACCATTTCGACTCTATTTACAGAGAAAATGAATGGCATAAACATAATAAAGACACTCTAATATATAGAGATTATCTTGCAGGCAAGATTGATTCATACAAACAATAAATTAAACAAAGACATAGTTGTTGGATTTTAAATTCTATTAAAAACGTATTTTACCAGCAACTATAGCGTTAGTTATTGTGACCGGAGATATCATAAATATGACAATAGAAATTAATGAAGACCAATGGAATATGCTAAAAAAACATACATTCAATTCATTTATTGATGAACTGGTAGTACATTGTAATGAATCCTATCCCTATCTTAAAATAAAATTAGGTGAAGATAAATTGAGGACAGCGCTGGAAAACGCAATAGAAAAATCGAAAAACGATGGATTTGATCAACGTGGTGCTGTTCAGTTTTATATTGATATGCTTATTTTATTTGGTACCGAATTTCAAACTGACCCACAATATGTATGGATAAAGACGCTCCTAGATAATCACTCCTTCCTTGGGCAATTAGAAAGAACAAGTTTACTTTATCATGAAATCATTCAATATCTTAATGAAGTGCATGGCGAACAAGATGAATATCTGAAAACCAGTATATTAAAATTTCAAAATATCAATATTGAACGCTTAGATGTTCAATGGAATACCTATGAAAGTAATGTAGACTCACTATTAAATTCTCTTTTTCCACAAAAATATCGATATATTAAACAAGATAATATCAATAAATTCATTCAATTTGGTGTTGAAAAATCCAATCAATATGGCATAAAAAATGCCAATTATTAGGCGAATCCAAGGTTCATTCCCTTCTTTCTTTAAAGAGTTTGAACAACTTGGTATTACATTCAAAGAAATGATTTACCAATCTGAGTCAGCTTATTAATTTTATTGAGGATATCAATATGAATATCACCAAAAAAATGCACGAACAGGGTTATGTTGTAATACCTGAAATAATAGGCAAAGAAGAGATTAGAACCATCAGAAATTTTTATAAAAAAACCTCTGAGATAAATAATATTTCAACTCTTCTTTCATCAGACATATTAAAAAACACTGAAATATTTCATGCTATTTTGAATGATAAAGCAGTTACGGCGATCAAGGAGATTTTCGGCAGAACTTTTTCTTTATTCCCTAATTTTACAATTCGGGAAAGTGTTTATATCCCTTGGCACAATGATGCCTATTTTTTACCTGATGAGGTAATAAATCCTGATACACACTTACAATTTATGCAATGTGCTATCTATTTGCAGGATAACGAGCCTGATCATGGAGGGGGAATAACACTAATCCCCTTTTCTCATCGGCTAGATCAAGCCACTGTGAAAAGTATGTTGAATACTCCACAAGCCTACGAAAAAGTTATCATGAGCAAAGCAGGCGATCTTATTCTCTGGGATAACAGAATAACTCACAGAAGCACTTATCCTGATAAGGCACCTGACAACACCAAATTAGCCTTACAATGGACAGTCTCTGCTTCAGAACAACATAACGAACCATACCTACAGTACCTTCGGGATCGTGCTCAACATAATATGCATGTTTCAGATTATCTTCCTAAAAGCCCAAAACCTTATTTTGCAGATATGCCCAATGTCCAATACCCAGACTCATTTCATGAGGATTCATTAAAAATAATGAAAACGCAAAATATACACTTTATAGGGCTATGAGCCATGACATATTCAAATGATGGACAGAAAGAAAATGGAGCATCTTATATATTGAGGCAGCTACGCCGGTTAGGTGCTTCTCATCTCTTCATGGTGCCAGGTAAGCTCATTAATGCATTCATGAAATGTTACCCAAAAGATAATGATTCAGTATTAGATATTTTTCCTGTTCCAGTAGTCACCGCCTGCGAAACGGGGGCTGCTTATATGGCAGAAGGATATGCTCGTGTCTCCGACAATTTTGGTATATGTCTAGCCATTGGTGGTCCTGGTGTTACAAATACTCTGACAGGCATAACTTCCGCCTACACAGATAATTTTCCTGTTTTACTCTTAGCTGGCCAAATTTCTTCAGCAATGGAAATGCACAATGTATTACAGGACAGTACCCAATCTGGAATTAACCAACAAGCCATTTTTTCTCCGGTGACTCGCGCAACATTTGAAGTTAAAGCGGGTCAATCAATCAGTCGATTTCTGAGAGAATCACTCCGGGCAATGAAAGGAATTGAAAGGGGTCCTGTGTATCTGGGAGTCAGTAAGGAAATTTTAAATGAATATGATGAAAATCGCCCCGACATTAGTTCAATTATTTCTGATTTTTGGAAAAATCGTCCGGTCGATATCAATAAAATACGTTCACCCGAATTTAAAAATTTCATGAGTAAAACCCATAATTGCATCATTCTCGCGGGGTTACGCAGTAAAACATCTGAAACCGCTGATACACTGTTAGCATTTGCAGAAAAGTATCATTTCCCAGTGGCAACAACGCTAAGTGGTAAAGGGATATTTCCAGAAGATCATCCTCTGTCGCTCGGTATTTATGGTTATTCAGGTAGTCCCAGAGCAATTGAAGCATTTAAGAATCCAGAGTTGGAAGGTATTATCTTATTGGGAATGGATACCACTCAGTGGAGTACTATGTTATGGTCTCCAGACTTACAACTTTCGGGTAGAACGATTCAGGTGGATACTAATCCCGAATATCTTGGTAAATACCTTGATATCACTTGTGGGATCACAGCAAACAGTAGTGCATTCCTGGAAGCTCTTGATGAACATTACCCTAATATTCTCATTCAAGGCCGCTCCAAACGGGAGAAATGGTTACAGTATCTCAGTATAATTCCCAAGTATTTCCCTATTGATTTTAGCGCAACAGGCGATGCAACAAGACACCCAGCATCCTATATCAATATCCTCCAGAAACATTTTCCGGAAAATGGAATAGTCAGTGTTGATTCTGGTGCGCACCGATCATTTTTGGGTCATTATTGGATCGCTCGCAGACCTGAAGCGTATATATCAGCAACCACACTTGGCCCTATGGGCTGGAGTATCCCAGCAGGGATAGGAGCCAGCTTTGCTGCTCCAGATAGAAAATGTATGGTTATAACAGGTGACGGTTGTATGTTAATGCAGGGAATGGAGTTAGCCACCGCATCAAAATACCATCGCAATATACTTTTCATTGTCTTTAATAATGCATCTTATGCTGCAAGCTATTTTAATAATAAAGATAACAAAGCAGATCTGACAAAAATTCCCGATTATGATTGGTGTCAATTGGCGAGAGGATTAGGATTAAACTGTTTGTGTGTAAATTCTCCTGATCAATTACAGGAATGCATTGCCGAAATTATGCAACAGCACAGCCCATTCTTAATCGAAATTAAATGTGACAATCAACACACAACGCCAAATAAAGAATATAACAAACGCATAAAAGCGTTCCCACTCGTATGAAAGGTGAAAAAGCATGAAGTCAAAACTCATTATCATCAATTCGTGCGTTATACTGATATTAGGATTATTTTCTATAGATCTTTATAATCCGGCACTACCTATAATAAAAACCGCACTCGCAATTACTGACAATCAGGCTCAAAGCCTTGTTGTTTATTATCTCGTTGGTTTCGCTATATCCCAACTTTTTTACGGGCCTCTCTCCGATAAACACGGACGCATTCCTGTCATTGTATTTTCCTTATTATTTTCCGCTATCGGTAATTATCTGACTTCTACTGCCGGATCATTTCACGCACTATCTCTATTCCGGCTTCTGACCGGTATTGGTGCAGGCGGGTGTCCAGTTATTAGCAGAGCTATACTCAGTGATACTTTCCGGGATAAAACGGAATTATCTAAATCTCTGGCTATTTTTTCGATGACATCACAAGTTTCGCCTGCTTTTGCACCTGTCATTGGCGGGTATATTACAGAATATCTGCCGTGGAAGTTTAATTTTATAGCCCTTACCATAATGATGCTGATAGGTGCATTTTTTGTAAAAATGACGTTGCCGGAAACATCACCGATGAAATCAACAGATAATGGCCGAATAACAGGTTTTCGAATTCTGTTATCTGACATTAATTTTGTTGTATACAGTGTTGTCTCCGCCGTTTTGTTTGCTATTACCATTGGTTATTTTACTGCCAGCCCTTTCGTATTCCAGACACAATTTGAATTATCTTCATCACAGAATGGATATCTGTTTATGGTTTATTCTGCTGGGATCGTAATAGGTTCGTTACTGACAAAAAAAGGATTGTCACATTCCACACCTGAAAGAATTCTGAAAGTTTCACTCCCGTTATTAGTATTGTTTACGGCGATGGCGCCTATTTTTATTTATTTTACTCAAATATTGTCGATTAAATTTATCATTATTTATAGTCTTGCGGTAGTGTGGACTGTCTTCTCCATTATTACTTGGGATAAGTTTGCATGGACATCCAGAATTGTCCGGAACAGGCAGTGCCTTACAAGGAGCCTTAAAAATGGCCGGAGCAGCCATTGTATTATGGTTTTTCTCTAGTGGGCATACAACAACAGCAGCGGGTTTAATGTGGGGACTTTTCATTCTTGCCTTGATTTGTTTTGTTTTCATTACCTTTACTCTGTATAGGGTATCCGAAATAAAAAACCGGCGCTTATAGAGCAACCAAAATTGATAATATTTTCTTCACTATCATACTAACGGAGAGAATATGGATCTTGGAATCGCGGGTCGCTGGGCTGTCATATGTGCAGCCAGCGACGGTTTAGGATTTCTTGGATTCGCCTAATAAGT
>NZ_CAWMEB010000413.1:0-732 GCF_963866145.1 Xenorhabdus sp. NBAII XenSa04 | reverse complement strand
CGCCAGCTCCAGCGGGGGGACATCGACGTCGAACGCGGTGCGGTCGTCGTGAATCAGGGCAAAGGGAATAAAGACCGGGTTGTGCCTGTCGGTGAGCGGGCGCTGGGCTGGCTGAAACGCTATCTGGTCAACGTCAGGCCACAACTGGCAGCGCACTATGACAGCGGTTATCTGTTTATCTCGCAAAAGGGCAGGCCGCTGAGTCCGGGACACCTGACGCAAATCGCAGGCAAGGCCATCCGGCAGCAGGCACAGTTAGACAAGCCGGGTGCCTGCCATCTGTTCCGGCATTCAATGGCAACGCAGATGCTGGATAACGGCGCGGATATCCGCCATATCCAGGCGATGCTGGGGCATGAGAAGCTCAATACCACCCAAGTGTATACGCGGGTCGCTATCGGACACCTAAAAAAAGTGCATAAACAAACCCATCCGGCAGAGCGTAACACACCGACACCACAGAAAAGCAGTGCAGGTTGTGCCAGCCGAGAGCCAGATGCTGAACCGGCACCCCAGCGTACCGGCCAGCCCGATCTTCCCCGTTGAGTTCGCTGGGATCAGCGCGGGGGCAGACCGTGGCCGGACTGCCCGTCAGCGTCAGTGTCTGCGGGGGTACGTGGGCAATGGTCGGCCTGTCCCTCGGTGTCCCCATTAAGAATGTGCAGGCCGTCCAAAGCCCACTCAACATAATGTGGGGGAATTATACGCCACTCACCGGGTTACTCCGCTCTC
>NZ_CAWMEB010000412.1:0-4388 GCF_963866145.1 Xenorhabdus sp. NBAII XenSa04 | reverse complement strand
ATTTTCCCCTGCATTGGCACATGTGATATCACCACACTACGCACTAGCCAACTGTTAGCTCCAGTCAAAGCCATTGATGAACAAGGCAAGCATGATACCGCTCAACGTTTATGCCAACGCATCACATCGATTATGCGCTACGCTGTCCAGAATGATATTCTGGAATTCAATCCCGCTAACGACATGGCTAGGGCACGACTACTGCAAAATCTCATCACCGTCCGGCTCTGCCCCACGAAGATTTACCTGATTTCCTGAGGCGCTTATCCGCCTACCGTGGACGCTTAATATTCAAAATAGCCGTCGAGCTGACATTATTAACATTTGTCCGCATCAGCGAATTAAGATTCGCCCGCTGGCAGGAAATCGATCTTGAAAATGCCGTGTGGAAAATTCCTGCCACAAGAAAAGCCATTGAAGGTGTTAAATTTTCTGAACGGGGCATGAAAATGAAAAATGATCACATCGTGCCATTAAGCCATCAGGCGGTTCGGCTTATCAAAACCCTGCACAAACTGAGCGGTAACGGTGATGTGATGTTCCCCGGCGCTCACTATTCCACGAAAGTTATAGATGCAACAACGGTTAACAGAATTTTACGCAACATAGGCTACGACACTAAAACCGAGATATGTGGACACGGATTCCGCACAATGGCACGCGGGGCAATGGGGGAATCAGGTCTTTGGAGTGATGACGCCATCGAGCGCCAGCTCAGCCATATCGAACGAAACAGCGTTAGGGCAGCGTATACCCATACGTCTAAACATCTGGATGAACGGCAACTGATGATGCAGTGGTGGGCAGATTATCTGGACGCAAACCGGGAAAAATTCATCACGCCCTATGACTTCGCCAAACCGCTGCGCGACAGAAAAAACTGATAATGCAGATCGAAACTAACCAAAATCAGTCCACACTCAATGACTTTTATTAGGGCTGAAATTAATAACTGGATCGCTCAGTATATCGCCGAATCATGGGCGGCATAACGCAGAAAAGAATATGACATAAGAAACATTACATAAAAACTAACGCCCCAGAGTGCTGACACACATCTGAGGCGCATAACCAACAACCGTTTAAGAAAGGTAAAAAACGATGGCTGATACACAGCATACCCAAACTCGCCTTGAATTTACAGCCCAAAAAAAATCGGGCAATCAAAAACCGCTTGATCTTATCCAAACCGTGAAAACCTCCGCTATGTATTCTTGGTCGAACCTGCTGCCTGCATGTGGTATTAATATCCCTGCAAAAGGTAAGCATGGCACCTGCCCTGTTTGCGGCGGTACTGATCGATTTCACTTTATTGATGATCACCATCACGGCAACTGTCATTGCCGCCAATGCGATGCACCAAACTATGGCGATGGGCTGGATTTAGTCGCGAAAACTAATGGACTCACTATTTTTGAAGCAGCGAAAATAGTCGCCGGTGTGCTGGCTTTGCCGTTGCCCGAATCTAAGCCAGCCAGAAAAACGACTTATCCGGCACAATCTATTGCCGAAAAAGTATTGGCATTGATGACGCAATCTGTTACCGGTCAGTCTTCTTATTTGGAAGCAAAGAACTTGCTCTGCCCTAATCAACGGATATTGGATGATGGCTCTTTGTTATTACCGCTGACAACGCTGGATAACACCATAACCGGGGCGCAAATTATTAAGCCGAACGGTGAGAAAAAATTACTCTCTGGTAGCCAGAAAAAAAATGCATTTATTATCGTGTCAGAGCTGGAAGATTACCCTGATACAGTGATTATTACCGAAGGTTACGCCACAGCATTAACTGTTAACCAGCTTTATAAAGGCACAGTTCTGGCTGCAATAGATGCAGGTAATTTGCTCTCTGCCGCAAAAGCTGTTCGGGAGCGTTGGGCAGACACGAAAATTATTATTGCCGCAGATAATGACTGGCATAGCCCTATTGAGCTGGATAAGAACGGAAAACCTCAAAAGAATGTCGGTAAGATCTCAGCAGAAAAAGCTGCTCTTGCGGTTAATGGTTGGGTTACATTGCCGCCTACAGAACACAAAGCCGATTGGGATGATTATCGCCAGCAACATGGTATTGAAGCAGCACAGAAGGCATTTTGTGAGAGTTTATTTCGGGTCAGGGAAACGATGAACAGTTATGCGATAGCAACCCATCACCATGACAATATTGAAAGCATTTATCCAAATAGAAAAACAAAGCTGCCGCTGTCAATCGGCTCAGAAGGCTTTGATGCTCAATTAGATTACGTGGTTAAAGGTATTATTCCTGCATATTCCCTGTGCAGCATTTATGGCGCGAGCGGATCATATAAGAGTTTTCTGGCGAGTGCATGGGGTTGTCATATTGCTACAGGTAAGGCATGGGCAGGAAAACAGGTTGTGCAGGGTTCTGTACTGTATGTTGTGGGGGAAGGCGGGATCAGCGTACCTCGGCGTATCAAAGCATGGGAAATCGTCAACGGCCAGACGGTTGAAAATATGTATCTGATTAATACTCCGGTATTTCCGGCCTCGCCTGCTGAAGTACATGAGCTGGTGATTGCCGCCCAACAGGTTGAAACTGAAACAGATCAACCGGTACGCCTGATTATTCTCGATACCCTCGCCCGCTGTTTTGGCGGGGCTGATGAAAATGATTCAAAAGATATGGGGCGTTCGTTCGGGGCTGTGATGAGCTGAAAGCCAAAACAGGCGCCAGTATTCTCGTAGTTCATCATTCCGGCAAGGATGAAAGCAAAGGTGCAAGGGGTTCCAGTGCCTTTCGTGCAGCGTTAGATGTTGAATACCGGATCAATCGAGAAGGAAAAAAAGGCTGTGCACTGGTTATCACCTGCACCAAAATGAAAGATGCCGAAGAACCGGAAACCAAAGCCTATGATATGCGCGTGGTTGAACTCTTTACCGATAAAGATGGAGAGGATGTTACGTCACTGGCCTTGATTGACAGGCCGCGCGATCCAGTTGAAGCGGAAGAAATCGAGCATGTTTCTAATAAAAGCGATAATCACACGGCATTATGGCAGTGCATCCGGTCACGTACCGTTTTAAAAGAGCCTTGCAGTATCGCCCTAATCCGTGATGACTTAAAGGCAATAGGCGTGAATGTGAAGAATTTCAGCCGCTGGTTAACCAAATTAGAGCAAGATGGCTTGATTACCCGCAACGGGCAGGAACTTATGATTATTAACCAGAACAATAAAGATTAAAAAATGAGGAAAAAAGTGAGGAATGGTGAGGAGAGCGATTTTACTGCTCGCTGTATTCCTCACTTTTCTCACATATATAGAGAAAAAGTGAGGAGAAAAATGAGGCGCAGGTGAGGAAATAAGTTGTTTTCTTATAGCAGGCATTTTTCAGCTCTGCGTATTGCCGGGTTAATGGATTAGCCCGGTAATACGCAGAAGACAAGCGAAGCGCGTCAGGTATAATAACACTGCTCCTTACACGTCTGATGGGATTTCGGTCAAAATGATCAAAGTTCTCTAACATGGAGTCACTATATATATTGCCAAACTATATTAAAGGTGTTTTTAATAAGGATTCAATCTTCTCTATCACCAAAGATAATCCGCCATCTGTATGAATAATATCTATTTTTCTGGTGTCAATTATCAAAGCAAAGCAAAGCAACCAAATGCTCCTCAATTTTGATAATCTAATTCAAGAAGCGAACAACACGGAATTGACCATCTGGTATAAATTGTTTCTGTTCTCGGTGAATTATCCCAAAGATAATCCATTTTGTCATACCACCATTTGGTAATATCACTTTTACAGCGTATACAGGAAGGAATTTCAAAATTTTCCATCCCGTTAAATAGTTCTACGTCTTCAGAAACATAAGATTCAACATCAAGAGAAGGCGGTATTTTAGCCAAAAAACGAGCATATTTCTTTTTATCTTTTATCTTTTATCTTTTATTTTTTATCTGACTTTTTTATTGTTCGAAGAAAGCCTTCTGCTTTATTTATTGCTGACTGCTCTGGAATAAAACAAGGATCTTTAGGTACAAATAGTAAGTAGGAGTCACTCATATAATTTCTATTTATAATGGTCAATCATAGGATAATCAGCTAAGAGGCAACAGGCTCGAAGCTGATTGTTATATAAATAAAACTAAGCGCAAAATCCGCCTTGACTTGCAATCAACTTTGCACCACAAGCCGTATGCATACCTTCTAATGCAATGGGTTTTCCTTGATGCTTTAAGTTATCACTACCTTCTACAATAGGAAAAACGCCTTTGCATTTTGGGCACGTCACTAAGTCACCTTTGGCGGCAATAGGTACACCTTGATAGGCGTAACTATCAATAGCAGTAATGACTTTACCACCATGATCTGTTGCATCGTTTAAGCGGATAACTGCTTTACCTGCCATAGTTATA
>NZ_CAWMEB010000411.1:0-105610 GCF_963866145.1 Xenorhabdus sp. NBAII XenSa04 | reverse complement strand
GGGCGACCATAGATTTTATGTTCCTCACTGCGAAAACAGGTGAGGAATTGATGATTTTTTATCCTTAAAAATCAATTTGTTTTGTGTTCCTCACTTTTTCTGTATATATGCGAGAAAAGTGAGGAATACGGTGAGGGGTAAAATCCATTTCCTCACAGCACCTCACTTTCTGACTCACTTTTTAATCTTCATTATTCCGGTTAACAATGCTGAGTTCCTGCCCGTTACGAATAATCAACCTGTCTTGCTCTAACTTGGTTAACCAGCGACTGAAATTCTTCACATTCGCGCCCATTGCCTTTAAATCATCACGGACAAGAGCAACGCTACAAGGTTCTTTCAGGGCAGTGCGTGACCGAATGCACTGCCATAATGCTGTGTGGTTATCGGTTTTATTGGAAACATGACCGATGTCTTCTTCTTCAACCGGATCACGTGGTTTGTCAATCAGAGCCAGTGATGTAATATCCTCACCGTCTTTATCAGTAAAAAGCTCCACCACGCGCATATCATAGGCTTTGGTTTCAGGTTCTTCGGCATCTTTCATTTTGGTACAGGTGATAACCAGTGCGCCTTTTTTCCCTTCCCGGTTGATCCGATATTCAACATCCAGCGCAGCACGAAAGGCACTGGAACCCCTTGCGCCTTTGCTTTCATCTTTGCCGGAATGGTGAACCACGAGAATGCTTGCCCCTGTCTTGGCTTTTAATTCATTACAACCCCGAACAAACGCGCCCATATCTTTTGAATCATTTTCATCAGCCCCACCAAAACAGCGGGCGAGGGTATCCAGAATAATCAGGCGGACAGGTTTACCTGTTTCACATTTAACCTGTTGGGCGGTAATCACCAGTTTATGCACTTCAGCAGGCGAGACCGGAAATACTGGCTATTGATCAGATACATATTTTCAACCGTCTTAATCCATACCTAACTCAATCAGAGTTGTATTGGTGTGTTCTAAATAATAAAGGTGCTCAAGCTGAAACTCGCTCATAGCATCACGGGGATCGCCAATAATGCTATGTTGTTGCTCCCACTGTTTAGCTGTCAATCCAGCCAGAACAATACGGCTCAGCATATTTGATTTATTGGTGTAATGGCGTGGCAATGTCGTTTTTTCCAGCTCGATACGTGCCATTTCCAACGCTGAACACATGGGTTTAAATGTATTAGTTCAGATTAGTTCTGACAGTGCGTCTAAAGTCGTGAATCGTGAAGTTAGGGATGCTAGCAGGTAATGTACGTCTTACTTTGGCAAGTGCAACGGGTAGGGTGGTTTCCTGAATATGTGGGATCATGCGGTGTTGCATTTTTCTTGCTGGTAGAACGTACTGGCTACCACAAGACATTGGTTTTAATTCCATAAACCAATCGATAACTTGTGGACATAGAGGAATATCTACCGCATCACCGTTTTTGCTACGTTCTGCTGGAAAATGCCAAATACCATTAGCAAAATCGAATTCCTCCCAACGAGCAGCGCATAGCTCCATTTTGCGCAAACATAGAGCAAGTAGTATCTTAAAGCTGATTTCATTCTGGCGGCTGATTGTAGATGTTCTGAACGCTCTCAGAACAATGATTAGTTCTTCTCTGGTTAACCATCTATCGCGTGATACTTCTTTCCCGCCTGCATCCGCAACTTCAAACGCTGAACAGGGGTTAACATCAATGATCTGACGCCTGATACCATAATCAAATATGCGTCTGACCCATCTGAGAACATCTGTTGCTATGGTTGGTGCGCCCCTATCAACGATGCTTTTTAGTATTTCATCAATATGGAAGGGTTTAACATCCTCGATCTTCATGTCACCGATACGCGGGTTAATATCTTTATCTATACGTCTGCGTAATATGTCGGGGTGTTTCCAGCGAGGAAGTATCTGGCGCTCGAAGTACTCGGCTGCTAGGTCTGAAACTTTGATAGCATTCTTTTCAGCTTCAATTTTTGCCAGTGCTTCGGCTTTGCGTTCCTGTTTCTCCATCGCAACGTCATAGCCTAGTGACACACGGGCAGATAATTCTTTTGTTATCTCTCTGGCTTTAGCAAGGGATATATCAACATATGAACCAAGCAATACGGATCTGCGTTTACCCGCAAATTTATACCTGAAACGCCATACAGGAATTTTATAGTTTTCTCTATAGCTCAGATATAAGCCATTCCCGTCTGTTCTACCTTCGAATCTTTCCCCTGACTTTATCCATGCCCTGATCTGCTTATCTGTGAGTTTTGGCATTGAGTTATCTCCCATTACTAAGTCGGGTACACCTAAAATAATTTCTAACATCCTAGGTGTACACCTAGGTGTACACAATAATCATGCGCTATTGTGATTCACTCTGCAATGCTCTGATAGTAAAAAAGCCAGTCTATACAAGGTATATTCTGGCTTTGTGGTATGTTGTGAACTACTGTGAAACGTTATTCAATATTTTGAATCTGTTCTCTCATCTGCTCAATCAACACTTTTAATTCAATCGCAGAATTAGTCACATCCGCATTAATTGATTTTGATGCCAATGTATTCGATTCGCGGTTAAATTCCTGCATCATAAAATCGAGGCGGCGGCCGACAGCTTCTTTCTTTTTCAGAATATTACGAGTTTCTTTGACATGAGCATCCAAGCGATCCAGCTCTTCTGCCACATCAATACGTTGAGCCAATAAGATCAACTCTTGCTCAAGACGGTTATTTTCCAACTGAATCTGGGCTTCTTCCAACTTGGTTTGTAACCGTTCACGTTGCCATTGCAGGATGGCTGGCATCTGTACACGGACCTTGCTGACTTCCTCAGTTACGGCATCCAAACGTTGTTCAATCAGTGCGTTAAGCGCTTGGCCTTCAGTTTCTCGGCTTTGGATAAAGGCATCCAGCGCCATATCGAGTTCTGCAAGCAATTGTGTGCTGATGGCATCCAGATCTTGTTCTTCGGCAGCCATTACACCCGGCCAGCGCAGAATATCTACAGGGTTAATTTCCCCTTCATTGCTCAGTTGTTTAATCCAGCCTGCTGCTTCAACAAGTTGTTTGGCCAGATTTTCATTAAGAATCAGTGTACCCTGAGCGCGGATATCCAGCTCAAAACGTAGGTTACATTCCACTTTGCCGCGAGTCAGGCGGGAACGGATACGCTCACGGATGACTGGTTCCAGACTTCTGAATTGCTCTGGCAGACGAATATAAGTTTCCAGGTAACGTTGATTGACAGAGCGCAATTCCCAGGCTGCATTTCCCCAATCTCCCTTGATATCTCGCCGCGCAAAAGCGGTCATGCTACGGATCATAACTCATTCCCAATTTATAAAATGATGAATGATTATAACGTTCCAGGCAGATGCAGGATAGGCATTCGCCACGTTAGGCCGTATAATGCGCCCCCAATAAAGTATTAACAGCGGAGAGAACACTATGAGCCTGGTAGGAATGCGTCCGGCAGGAAGAGCGGCAGGGCAGGTTCGTCCTATTAAAATAACCCGTCATTACACTAAACACGCAGAAGGTTCTGTGTTGATTGAGTTTGGGGACACCAAAGTGTTATGTAATGCCTCCGTTGAAGAAGGAATTCCACGTTTTTTGAAA
Organism: Xenorhabdus sp. NBAII XenSa04; assembly: GCF_963866145.1. Taxonomy (NCBI): domain Bacteria; kingdom Pseudomonadati; phylum Pseudomonadota; class Gammaproteobacteria; order Enterobacterales; family Morganellaceae; genus Xenorhabdus; species Xenorhabdus sp. NBAII XenSa04. Next base: position 102,020 of record NZ_CAWMEB010000411.1, on the reverse strand, counting down.
GGTCAGGGGCAGGGTTGGATCACGGCAGAATATGGTATGTTGCCACGAGCGACAAATACCCGTAACGCCCGTGAAGCCGCTAAAGGCAAGCAAACTGGTCGTACGATGGAGATTCAGCGTCTGATCGCTCGCTCACTGCGCGCTGCCGTAGATTTGAAAAAACTGGGTGAATATACCATCACGTTAGATTGTGATGTCATTCAGGCAGATGGAGGCACGCGTACCGCCGCTATTTCCGGCGCATGTGTAGCTTTGGTAGATGCGCTGGATAAGCTGGTTGCTAATGGCAAACTGAAAGAAAGCCCGTTGAAATCAATGGTAGCCGCAGTTTCTGTTGGTATCGTTGATGGAGAGGGGCGTTGTGACTTAGAGTATGTAGAAGACTCTGCGGCTGAGACTGATATGAATGTCGTCATGATGGATGATGGACGAATGATTGAAGTTCAGGGCACGGCAGAAGGTGAACCGTTTAGTCATGATGAATTGCTGTCATTACTCTCCCTTGCGAAAGAAGGATTGGCAACTATTTTTGCCGCGCAGCGAGATGCGCTAACGCAATGTTTTCCAAAAGAAGATTCTCTAAAACAAGATGAATTGAAAAAATAAATGGATCAGGCGGCTGAAGAGTCGCCTTTTTTATGTCTGAGATAATGGCGATAAGAATCAAATGATGCACAAGAGGAGAACCCCATGAAAGCCTATCAGCGCGAATTTATTGAACTGGCACTGGAAAAACAGGTGCTGAAATTTGGCGAATTTACGCTGAAATCCGGTCGTCAGAGTCCGTATTTTTTCAACGCAGGGTTATTTAACACCGGACGTGATTTGGCATTGCTTGGCCGTTTTTATGCTGCGGCATTGCAGGATAGCGGTATTCAATGCGATTTGCTATTTGGACCAGCTTATAAAGGTATTCCAATTGCAACTACAACCGCAGTGGCGTTGGCGGAACATCACGATATTGATATGCCTTATTGTTTTAACCGTAAGGAGGTAAAAGATCATGGGGAAGGAGGAACACTGGTTGGCAGCCCATTACAAGGAAGAGTTGTGGTAGTTGATGATGTGATCACAGCAGGAACCGCTATTCGTGAATCAATGGAAATTATCAAACAACATGGTGCAACGTTGTCTGGCGTTATTTTGTGTCTGGATCGTCAGGAGCGTGGACGGGAAACACTTTCGGCTATCCAGGAAGTTGAGCGTGATTATCACTGCAAGGTCTTCTCTATCATTACCTTGAATGATTTGATTACCTATCTGCGTGAAAACCCAGAAATGCAGTCTTATTTAGAGGCGGTGGAAACTTACCGCAGAGAATACGGTATTTGATAGTTCGTTCTGGTTGATTGCTCTGTAAAAATTACAGACTAAAAAAATCCCTCGCCCAATGGTGGGCGGGGTGAGTAGTAGAAATGACATCCCGCAGATAATGTGGAAGGAATGTCATTACTGAGCGATTAGGTAGTCAACTCAGCTAGCCAAAGCATGTTAACACAAATTTATACAAAAAACGTTAGTGAAAAACGCATGTTATTATTTCCATATCCTGTCATGAAAAGATCCCAGAATAAAAAATGTGCGTAACAGGTTTGGGAAATTTATTGTAGTTGGGTCAATATCAAGGGCCAGCGTATTTCAAATTCTTTCGTCGGTCGATAGCGGAACTCAGAGCGAACAAAACGAGAGAGCATGCCTTCACAAAAAGCCAGTAATTGTGATGCTAATATAGTTTCGTCATAACTGAACCCTTGTCCATCCCGTATTTTTTTCTCTTTTAAGATTTGGCGAAGCTGTACTTCAATACGCTCAAACAGTTGGTTGATACGGTTTTGTAATCTGTCTTGTTCAAACATCAGGGCATGGCCTGTCATGATACGGGTTAAACCTGGATTTTTTTCTGCAAAGCCCAAAATGAGGATCAGGATTAACCGAATTCGAGGAATGGTCTCTTTTTCATCTTGCAAAATCAGGTTGATGCGAGAAATTAAAGAGTCTTCAATAAACTCAATCAGGCTATCAAACATCCAGGTTTTGCTTGGAAAATGACGATAAAGTGCAGCTTCAGAAACTCCAACGTTGGCGGCAAGTTTTGCAGTTGTAATACGCTGGCTGCCATCGCTGGATTCAAGCATATGTGCCAGTGCCTGCAAGATTTCTTCACGTCTGTTTTTCTTTTTTGTACGTTCTTTTTCTGCCATGTGTGGTAAACCCCTGCTAAGACAGCAAAACAAATCCAGCGATACCCTTTATCTTCCAAGTCAAGACTTGAAAGATAAAGGGTATACATTTTGCCCATGTTGATGATGGGCAAAAATATAAAAGTTGGTTGACGGTATCAGGCTTTATGGAAAGTTATTGACGACCGGAATGACCAAAACCACCAGCTCCACGTTCTGTGCTCTCAAAATCTTCAACCAAATTAAATTCAGCCTGTACAACGGGCACAAAAACCATTTGGGCAATACGTTCGCCCGGTTCGATGGTGAATGTCTTATCACCACGGTTCCAAACAGAAATCATCAGTTGCCCTTGATAATCAGAGTCGATGAGCCCTACCAGATTACCAAGCACTACACCATGTTTATGACCCAAACCTGAGCGGGGAAGAATGACCGCAGCCAATTGTTCATCCGCGATATGGATAGCAATCCCTGTTGGCAGAAGTTCGGTCTGGCCAGGTGCCAGTTCCACTGCGTTATCCAGACAAGCACGTAAATCTAAGCCCGCAGAACCAGGAGTAGCGTAGGTCGGTAAAGGAAATTCTTGCCCGATGCGGGGATCAAGAATTTTAACGTCGATTTTTTTCATCATAGCGTTTGAATATCTCGTCTAATAAGCGGTGGCTGAGTTGTAATTTATTACTGTGCGGTAAGTTAATGCGGCCATCATGCCAGAACAGATGTAATGCATTAGTATCACTGTTGAAGCCATGTTCAGCCAGAGATACATTATTCGCACAAATCAAGTCCAGATTCTTCTGCTTGAGTTTTACGCGGGCGTATTCTTCCACATTCTGGGTTTCGGCTGCAAATCCAACGACAAAGGGACGATGTTTTTCCATTGCTGCAACATTCGCTACGATGTCAGGATTTTTGACTAATGTATAGGTGATTTCATCACCCTGTTTTTTGATTTTTTCATCTGATATCTGCTTGAAACGGTAATCAGAGACGGCAGCACAGCCGATGAAAATATGTTGTGAAGCTGCGATTGCTTGCACTTGCTCGTGCATTTCCAATGCGCTGGTTACGTCAATACGTTTGACATTTTGAGGCGTAGTCAGATTGACAGGGCCTGCAATCAGTGTGACTTTAGCTCCACGTTCTGCGGCTGCCTGTGCGATGGAGAATCCCATTTTACCGGAGCTATGGTTGGTAATAAAACGGACAGGATCTAAGGCTTCACGAGTTGGCCCGGCTGTAATTGTTATTTGCAGGCCCATTAAATCTTGAATAGGGTTAAAAAGTTGCGTTGCCAGTTCGACAATCGCCATAGGTTCAATCATTCTTCCCGGCCCTACGTCGCCACAGGCTTGGCTTCCCTCATCCGGCCCCCAAATCAACACATTACGTTCTCTCAGTATATTGAGGTTATGTTGGGTGGCTTGTGCACGGTACATTTGCTGGTTCATCGCAGGAACGACCGCCAGGGGGGCTACTGAAGCTAAACAGATAGTTGTGACTAAATCGTTTGCCATACCAATACTTAACCGAGCTAATAGATCTGCCGTCGCAGGAGCGAGAATAATCAAGTCAGCCCATTTTGCCAGCTCAATATGCCCCATCGCCGCTTCTGCTGCCGGGTCTAAAAGATCGTCAGAAACCGGGTAACCTGATACAGCCTGTAATGTCAATGGGGTAATAAAAGCTTCTGCTGCCGGAGTCATCACGACGCGTACCTGAGCACCATAATCACGTAAACGCCGTACTAACTCTGCTGTTTTATAAGCGGCGATACCTCCACTGATGCCGAGCACGATATGCTTACCAGAAAGCCCTTTACCGGAAAGTTCTGCCATTCTGATTGTCCACCTGTAAGTTACAATTACTCAAGATTCTATCATAAGAAAATAGAGTGTTGAGCATATGGCGTTGAGAGCTCTTGTTCTGTCGCTGAGAAATACTAAGTTTGCGAAGCGCTACGCAAACCATACGCACAAGACTGGCGGTGATTTTTTCATCATGGGATATTGATGATGTGGATATTAAAGCCATAGGGTGTCATCTTCATGGCTGTTAGCCAGCCAGCAAAAGATATTTAAGGGAGGAAGTAGAATGGATATCACAATAGTGGAAAAAGACGATGAATTGCATTCAGATCTTGCTCCCCGAGAGAAATTGCTGGCGTATGGTGCGGTTGCTCTGACGGATGCGGAGTTGTTGGCCATATTTTTACGCACAGGGGCTAGAGGTGTGCCTGTTGTAAAAATGGCGGAACATCTGCTGCAATCATTTGGCTCATTATATCACTTGCTTTCTGCCGATTATGCTGATTTTTGTGCGCATAAAGGCATGGGTGTGTGCAAATATGTTCAGTTACAGGCGGTGTCTGAATTGGCAAGGCGTTTTTTCTCCAGCCAATTTATCCATGAAGATGTTATGAGCAGCCCTGCCGCGACTCAACGTTATTTGCAGGATTTATTGTCCTGGCAGGATCGGGAAGTTTTTGTCGTGCTGTTTTTGACAAATCAGAATAAAGTGATTTGTCATGATGAGATGTTCAAGGGAACAATAAACAAAGTTGAAGTCCATCCGCGTGAAATCGTAAGACAGGCGGTTAAAGTTAATGCAGCATCTATTATTCTTGCTCATAATCACCCTTCCGGTAATCCAGAACCTAGTCTGGCAGATAAACTGGTGACAGAAAAAATCATTGATGCGTGTAATTTAGTCGGTGTTAAGGTTTTGGATCATATTGTCATAGGCAAACAATATTGCGTTTCTTTTATGGAAAGAGGTTGGATTTAATACGGTTTTTTCACGAACCGGTCAGATCTTAGTTGTGCGGGACTTGAGCATCAGCGAATGAGGGCGTATACTACGCCACCTTTGAGGATCTTGGGCTTGGCGAGAAGAGCCTATCTCAGTGAGTTTTTGGCTGAGAAAATGTGATTCTTTTCAGTAACGTTCTTTATCAGTAAAGAAAATTTGCTGAGATGGGCTCCTAAGCCTGACGAGGCGGCCATACCTAATACAAAGCTCGAGCTGATTTGATTTTTGGAGAATAGACATGTCCCGAGTCTGCCAAGTTACTGGCAAGCGCCCTGTGAGTGGTAACAACCGCTCTCACGCATTAAATGCGACCAAGCGTCGTTTTCTGCCTAACCTGCACTCTCACCGTTTCTGGGTTGAGTCTGAGAAGCGTTTTGTAACTCTGCGTGTATCTGCTAAAGGTATGCGTGTGATTGACAAAAAGGGTATCGATACAGTTCTTGCTGAACTGCGTGCCCGTGGTGAGAAATACTAAGGAGCTGAAAAATGGCTAAAGGTATTCGCGATAAAATTAAACTGGTTTCTTCTGCTGGTACTGGTCACTTTTATACCACTACGAAGAACAAGCGTACTATGCCTGAAAAACTGGAAATGAAAAAATTTGATCCAGTTGTTCGTCAGCATGTAATGTACAAAGAAGCTAAAATCAAATAATTTTAGTGGATTTAAAAAACCCAGCGAAAGCTGGGTTTTTTATACCTAAAATACACCAATCCCTCCTTAATCTTAAACTTGGTTATCGGTTACCCGTGAACGTAATATGACGTTCAGTTATACTAACGCTTTTTGATATATGAACTGTCAGGCGTGGCTCAGAAAATGACTAGAAAAACCTTGAATATCTTACATACGGAATCGTCGCGTGGTTGGGGAGGGCAAGAGATTCGTATTCTGACGGAATCTCAGGGGATGATGCGTCGTGGGCATCATGTTGTTATCATTTGTTGCCCAACTTCGACACTTTACCGTGAAGCTCACCATTATGGTGTTCCTGTCGTTGCGTTGCCAATTGAAAAAAAACGTCTTTCATGCTTTATGGCAATGCGCCGTTGGTTGAAGGCTGAAGGCCATCGGTTTGATATCATTAACACTCACAGTTCTACTGATTCTTGGCTGGTAGCTGCGGCATGTTCCACATTAAGGGGAATGCCACCAATAGTTCGAACCCGTCATGTTTCCACCAATGTTTCAACCTCCATAGCGACCCGCTGGCTCTATTTGAAATCCTGCCAGCACATTGTGACAACAGGGGAGAAGTTGCGCCAATATCTCCATACGAATAATGGCTATCCGCTATCTCATATGACATCTGTACCGACAGGTATCGACTTGACACGTTTTAAGCCTGAAAATAAACAACTGTGCCGCCAGCGTATTGGAATTGCAGATAAACCGACTCTGGGTATTGTGGCGACAATGAGAACCTGGAAAGGGCATCGTTACCTGTTGGATAGCTGGAAAATACTTCATCAACGCTATCCTGATTGGCAATTACTGTTTGTTGGAGATGGCCCACAACGAAAAAATCTTGAGCCCAGGGTTAAATTAGAAGGACTGACGGATAGTGTCATTTTTCTTGGTAATCGTCAGGATGTTCCGGACTGTTTAAATGCGATGGATATTTTTGCATTGCCTTCGTTTGGAAATGAAGGGGTCCCACAAGGTATCATGCAGGCAATGGCGTGCGGATTACCCGTGGTCTCTACATCAGTGGGCGCTATCTCTGAAGCTGTGATTGATGATGAAACAGGCTATGTTATTGAACCTAAATGTATTGAACAACTAACTGAAAAATTAGATCTGTTAATGAGAAATGCAGATGTACGTTTGCAGATGGGAAATGCTTCATTTAAACGAGCCACACGTTTGTTCAGTATGGATAATATGTTAGATAAAATGGAGTCTATTTTTGTTGTTAGTGATAATCATTAGTGGGAGATCGTATTGTTTTGCTCTCATATTACCATTTTATCTAATATGTGACTAATATACTATAAGTGAAATAGAACAAATGAAATAAAACTCTTGTTTGGCTTTTGTATGGAACAATCTATTCAATATGTCCTAAATAACTTTGATGTATGTTCTCTTGAGTTGGTCTCTGAGTGGATAATTTTATAATTCATTATTATGCAACCTAAAAACATTTTGATTATCAATATTGCACGTTTTGGTGACACGTTACTTGTAACACCGGTAATTCGGGCTTTAAAGTTAAACTGGCCAGAAGCCAATATTGATGTATTGGCGCATAAAAGAACAAAAGAGATCCTTGAGAATATTGATGAAATCAATTCAATAAATGTTTTTTCAAAAGGAAAAGCGAAGTGGGTTAGTTGGTTTTCTCGTCAGAGTTATGATTTGGCATTAGTATATAATCATGATAAACCTTTACTACAATATGCCAGACGAAAAGCAAATCGGGTTGTTTGCTTTTCTGATACATCCCGCAAAACCCCAAATGAATTGCTTATAGAAAAACCCCAAAAACTTATGCAGGCTCAGCAGGAAAGGGCATTGTTAGCTAATGCGTTAGGGATTGAGATTTATGATTGGCGGTTGCAGTATTGTGTGAGTCAAAATGAAGCAGAATATGCGAGTTCTTTTCTCCGGCATTATGGGTTGGAAGATAAACTAAGGATTGGTTTTCAACTACAAAGTTTTCCTGCGAAAGCTTACCGTGATTGGCCTGTAGAATCTTTTTATGAGTTAGCCCAGCGTATTTATGCTCGTTATCCTGCTGCCCACATTTTACTGTTGGGTAGCCAGGATGGGGCGGCAGCGGCAGAAAGATTATCTGAAATGTTGGGAGTACAGAGATGTACATCTCTGGCGGGTAAAACGACGATGCGCCAAAATGCGGCGATTATGAGCCAACTTAATTTGTATGTTGGTGTTGATACCGGGACGACACATTTGGCAGGAGCATTAGGGATCCCAATGGTTGCCATGTACCATAGTTTCCATCCTGGTCGTTTTCTTGCTCCACAACAGCATGCAAAATTGGCTGTGATTGAACATCCAATAGATTATCAACAGGCAACCCGTCAAGATAACATGTCAGACATATCAGTAGAACAAGTCTGGGATTCAGTGAAAAAAATACTAGAAGTTCAATAAAAGGATAATAAAAACGATGAAAATAGGATTTATTGATGTCACCGTTACCATGTCCTATGGTGGTATTCAAACGGCGGTCTGGGAGCTGGCTAAAGCTTTAACAGATGCAGGACATGAGATCCATATTTTCGGCGGAATAGGTGATATCAGGCCTGAGTTGAAGGATCGGAATATCTGTGTGCATACTTTCCCATTTATCCCCAGAGAACGAGTAATCAATATTGGCCGTCGTTTTCAACGTATTGTTGAACGCTACTCATTTGCCCGTCATGCCCGTGAAACAGTGATTGCTGAAAATTTCGACTGGGTAATATTGACTAAGCCTTTTGATTTCTTCTGGCCCAGAATGATGCCAACCAACTCCCATACTAAGTTTTGCTATATGAGTGGGGGAACCAGCTTTTTTAAAGGTGACAGAATATTAGGGAAAAAAATATCGGCATGGGTTGCTTGCAGCCATTTTAATGCTTGGCAGATCCAGCATCATTTCAAACAATTTCCAAATGTTATCTATAATGGTGTAGATGTTGATAAGTTCAAACCTGCCAATTCTGATGTCCGCAGCCGGCTAGGGATTCATGAAAATACATTTCTACTGACTTTTGCTGGTAGGTTAGTCGGATGGAAAGGCATGAAAATTGCTGTTGATGCGATGGACTTGTTACGTGATAAGGATGTAAAACTGTTAATTATTGGAGCAGGTGAAGAACTGAAACGGCTTGAAAAAAAAGCGGCGGAATTAAAGTTAGGACAATCAATTATTTTTCATCCTCCTGTTGGTCATGATCAGTTACCTGAGTTTTATGCTGCCGGGGATGCAGGGATCTTCCCAAGCATTGGTGATGAAGCATTTGGTATTACTATTGCGGAGGCAATGGCATGTGAGCGACCTGTCATTGCCAGTTATATTGGTGGTATACCTGAAGTGGTAGGAAATGAGAATCAGTCCGGCATTCTGGTGACGCCCGGTGATGCAGAAGCTATTGCTGGAGCTGTTAATCATCTCTTGTCTTTACCAGACAGAGGAAAAGGAATGGGTAAACATGCTCGTCAGAGAATTGAAATGATGTATACCTGGGAGCATTCGGCGGGCCGTTTATTGGATACGATAAAAAAGTCATGAAGATTGCTTATATTGATCCCTATCCTGTACCTGATTTTCGTGTTGCTTCACTGCAAATTTTGCAGAATGTGGATGCTTTTGCCCGTCAGGGTCATCAAGTCAGCCTGATTACACCAGCGGGTCAAAATGGTGTAGAGGAGATCCTTGGTAGAAAGTTGCCAACATCTGTTGCATTGATCGCTTTACGCGATGTGCGCCGTAAGTGGTATTTCCCCATCAATACGCAAAAATTATTTTATTTTCAGGTTTCCCGTTGGTTGCAAGAACATCAGGTCGATGCCATTTTTACTCGTAATATTAAAATGGCAAATTATCTCTTGCATAAGCATCCTGATATTCCACACTTCTTTGAAAGTCATGAAATTTTTTCTCAGTCTTTTAAAGAGTCCCATGACTTGAATAAACGGGCTAATAAGCGCAAATATTCTAGGCTCAGACAAATTGAACAACAGGTTTATCATCGTGCCCGGACTGTTTTTGTTCTGACTTCATTACTACGTGACGATATTTATACAGAATATGGGGTTAAAACCCCGATTATCGTTGCACCTGACGGTGTTGATTTGTTAGCCGTTGAAGCGACAAAGATGACATCTTCGGGCAAGCAATACCAGAAAGGAGAAACAACACAGGTATTGTATTTAGGTAGTTTGCATCGCTGGAAAGGCGTACCTACTGCGATGAAGTCTATGTGTCACCTTAATAATGTTGTATTGAATATTGCTGGTGGAAATAGCACGCAGATTGAACAACTCAAATCTGTAGCTCAACAAATTGGCGTAAGTGATCGGGTTAATTTTCTGGGGTTTGTCCATCCTAAAAACCGTTTCCAAGTCATTGCAGATAATGATATTTGCATCCTGCCATTGACAAAAACCAGTATTGGCAGCCGCTATACTTCCCCTCTTAAACTTTTTGAATATATGGCGATGGGCAAACCCGTTGTTATTTCTGATCTTCCTTCCATTCGTGATGCGGTTGATGAAAACGCGGTCAGCTTTGCAGACAGTGAAAATGCGACAAGTTTCGCACAACAGATTCAACTACTGATTGATAACCCAACTGAAATAATGGCTAAAGCAGAACACTCTCAGAGATTAGTCGCGGAGCAATTTAATTGGGATCAACGGGCAAAGTTGATTATGCAAGTGATAGAAAAAAATCTGTTTTGATGAATGAAAGTCAAATAATGGGACACCAGCCCGTCTCATTTATTGGATATGGGCTGGTGTATCTGAAATTAGTGGTTTTTCTGTGCTATTCTGGTTTCTTTTTGGGCGCTATATAAGGCGATCATTAATCCCAATAAGATACCTATTTCATTAATATAAGCATTTTCAAACATCCCCCTGACGATAAAAATACCAATAAATGCGGCAAGCATAATGATACCCGCTTGTCGGATTATGCCACTATTTTGACGTATGATTTGGCTTCCGGTAAATATTGCTGAGAATGTCATTAATAGTGTGGTTATTAGACCCAGGACGCCACCGGCAAACCAAAGCGATAAAAATACATTATGTGGTCCAATCGAAGTTCTGTATGTCCAGTCAGGATAATCGGCAACACGACTATTATAAACTTGGTGATATACCTGATTACCGAAACCATAACCTTTGACAGGGTTTTCCATAATCAACTGCCACGCAGAGCCTTGGGTTCCATTACTATAGCGGTGGCTGCTATCAGTTTGGGTAAGCTTATAAAGCAGTAATTTTGTGGCAGGATTCGATGCTGCCGACCAATGAGTGATCCCGGCCAATAATGCCAGACATATTGCCGCAGCAATGGTGATTTTCCATTCTCTATTAATCACAATAATAAACATTGTGGCTGCTACGATAGCAACCCAGGCACCACGAGAAAGTGTTCCAAGCAATAAGAATAGGCTGATGGCTGAAGCGATAAGCAACAATAACCAACTCAGTAAAGAATGTTTTTTCCATAATGCCCAAGTACATAACAACACAGGAAAATAGAAAATAAATCCGTATGAAAACTCCCGGTGATTAAAATTAGTAAATGGCATTTCACCTGTTGAATCGTAATTGATAATGTATTTCGCGAGATCGGTCAGTGAAATAGCTAACATACCAATAATAAAAGCAATCAAGATCATTTTTGCAATGTGTTGTTTACTTTCCTGATAGAGCACAATGGGAAGTGTGAAACTAAACAGCAGCAGGCCATTTAAGATAGGCTTATTCATCTCTTTGAAACTCAATGCAGGATCAATCGAAATTCCAATAGAGTAGAACATTGCCAGTATAAACAGCAAAATGGATAAAAAGAGAGAATTTCGTAGTGAGTTTATCACCTGACGAAAATCGGTTACCAGATAACACAGTGCTGTTATGCAGATCAGGATCATGACAAGATTTTTATATCTTGTAATATCTGGCAGATAAACAAGAATAATGTACAGTCCAATAATAGATAAGTTCCACAGGGACTTTTTATTTTCGATTATGTTTAGCCTATTTTTGATATCAAGAAGCATGGGGCGGCCTATTCTCTCAACGATTTTGACTGGATTTAGCTATAAATAATACATGAAAACGGTATCGTAATCTGCTGAAATAGGGTGCTGTAGATCGTTTATTCAAGGAGTCAGTATGCCGGAATTACCAGAGGTTGAAACCAGTCGCAGAGGAATTGAGCCACATTTAGCTGGTAATGTGATTCAATATGTTGAGGTAAGGAATTCGCGTTTGCGCTGGCCTGTTTCTGAACAGATCATGACATTATCAGATCAACCAGTGCTCAGTGTGCAGCGTCGGGCAAAGTATTTGTTGCTCGAATTGGCTGATGGATGGATTATTGTCCATCTTGGAATGTCCGGTAGCTTACGTGTCTTATTGCATGAATCTCCTCCTGCAAAACATGATCATATCGACCTGGTGATGACAGACGGTAAAATTCTCCGCTACACGGATCCACGGCGTTTCGGAGCCTGGCTATGGAGCGATGATCTTGAGAAATGTTCTGTACTGGCTCATTTGGGCCCTGAGCCCTTGTCTGATGTATTTGATGGCTCATACCTTTACACGCTTTCGCGTAATAAGAAAACGGCTATTAAGCCTTGGTTGATGGATAACAAAGTGGTTGTTGGTGTTGGCAATATTTATGCCAATGAAGCTTTGTATGTGGCCCATATCTTGCCTGAGCGCCCTGCTCATTCCCTGACACAGGAAGAGGCTTATCTATTAGCAGATACGATAAAGCAGATCTTACGTCGTTCTATTGAACAAGGGGGGACTACGCTGAAAGATTTTCTGCAATCTGATGGAAAACCGGGGTATTTCGCGCAGGAATTATTTGTTTATGGCAAGAAAGGTGAGCTTTGTCCAATGTGCGGAGAAAAAATAGAGAGTATAAAATTAGGGCAGCGCAGTGCGTTTTTTTGTCGGCAGTGCCAGCATTAATTGTATCTTTGGGGGCTGAATTGCCCCCGACGAGTATTATTTACCTAATTTTCTTAACATTGCCAGAGCAACAGGCTCCGGCAGGAATGATGAAACATCACCATCATGACGAGCAACGTCTTTGATTAAGGATGATGAGACAAAAGACAGACTTTGAGAGGGCAACAGGAAGACACTTTCCAACTCAGACATAAAATGTCGATTCATATTGGCGAGTTGCCATTCATATTCAAAATCAGAAACTGAACGTACCCCACGAATTAAGATCGTCGCCTGTTGTTTTTTAGCAAAATTAGCCATTAATTCGCTGAATCCTGCAACCTCAACATTATCCAAATGAGCAGTGACTTCTTTTGCTAATGTGACACGTTCTTCAAGGTTGAACATAGGGTTTTTTCTATCGCTATTGGCGATGGCAAGTAAAACATGATCAAACATATTTGCAGCACGGGTCACTATATCGAGATGACCATAGGTAATAGGATCAAAAGTACCGGGGTAAATTGCTTTTTTTTTCATTGTCTTTGACTCTCTGTTTGGGTCAACTCCCAGAGTGCTGCATATTTATTGAATGTGTACTGAGCATTGACAATTGCTAACATTAATCCTTGTTTACCATCAAGGAAACCCGCTCTTAACAGCCACGTTTTGAAAAATGCGCCCAGTGTATGGCTGATAATGGAAGAATAACGGGTTGTTTTACCCTGCTCGTAGCGATGTTTAGCCCAATCTTTCGCGTAATTTAATTGCTTCTGCTGGAATTCCATCAGATTTCGGCAAGTTAAATGACGTAAATCACCTTTCAATGTCACGATACGGGCGCCTTGGGTATCCAGTGATTCATGCACCTGATTATCGTTATATTGATAACGTTCACGACAATAGAGACGAATGACTTTATCAGGATACCAGCCGCTGTGCTTCATAAACCGGTGCAGGAATAAATTAAGGCGCGCGCAGGCATAGACTTTATTGTTGTCGGGATTTTCCAGAACTTGTTCAATTGAAACCTTTAACTCAGGAGTGACTCGCTCATCTGTATCAATCATGAAAATGTAATCACCACTGGCATAGGACTGTGCGAGTTGCCGCTGAGGGCCAAAACCAGGCCATTGAGTATTCGTGTAAACTTTGGCTCCCATTTCTTTGGCTATTTGACAGGTTGCATCAGTACTACCAGAATCCAGAACGATAATTTCATCTGCCCAGTCTACAGATAGCAGGCAATCACCAATCACGTCGGCGGCATTTTTGGCAATCATGACGACGGATAGACGTTTTCTCATGCTCATCAATGGCTCCGTGGTGGGAGATAAGGTTCCAGTAGTTTTAACAATCGTTGCAGTGCGCCCTGATTCTCGTGTAAGACCTCCGCGGCATGACGACCGTAATAAAGGCGATAATCTTCATCCGTCAGCAGGCTATTGACAGCGGTACTCAAAGATTGGCTATCTGTCACAGTAATAAGCCCATCAGCTTTATCCAGTTTGGCACAGATATCCTTAAAATTGAATGTGTGTGGCCCCATAATGACAGGGATCGCATGAGCCGCAGCTTCCAGTGGATTATGACCGCCACGTTCGATTAAGCTGCCTCCGACAAAGGCTAGATCTGCAATACCGTACAGTAGCATCAGTTCACCCATAGTATCACCAATAACAACCTGGACATTAGCATCGGGTATAGTAGCAGAACTCCTTAATACCGAGCTTAACCCTGCTTTTTGAGTTAATTCTTCCGCTTTAGCAAAACGTTCAGGATGGCGGGGAACCAAAATCAGCAATAAATTGGGATGTCGTTTCAATAAATTTCGATGCGCATCCAGTATGATAGTTTCTTCACCATCATGGGTACTGGTTGCAATCCATACAGGCCGATGTGCAGCCCATTGACGACGCAGAGTCACCGCCTTAGCGGCCAATTCAGGTGTAACAGAAATATCGAATTTGAGACTGCCTGTGACAGCCAGTTGGGTACGTTTTAGCCCTAATTCAATAAAACGTTCGCCATCTTCCTGATTTTGTGCAGCGATCAACGTGATTTTGTTTAAAATGGCTTTAATAAAACTGTTAATTTTCTGATACCCGGCGGCAGAACGGGCTGAAAGCCTTGCATTGGCAATAACCAGCGGTATACCACGTTGGTGTAATTGGGCTATTAAATTAGGCCATAGCTCAGTTTCCATAATAATCATCAACTTGGGATTAACGTTATCAAGGAAACGACTCATAGAGCCAGGCAAATCATACGGCAAGTAAACGTGGTTAACATCATCTCCTAGTGCGGAAAGTACCCTTTCGGAGCCAGTTGGCGTCATGGTTGTTACAGTAATTGGCAGAAAAGGATAGTGATGCCGTAAAATCCTGACGAGAGGAATAGCAGCTAATGTCTCTCCAACTGAAACTGAATGGAGTAATATCCCTCCTGGGGTAACTTTTTGGGCACAAAAACCATAGCGTTCACTCCAGCGTTTACGGTACGCCGGAGATTTACGGCTGCGCAGTAATAAGCGCAACCAGATGATAGGTTGGATAAGGTAGAGAAGTACCTGGTATAAGCGAAGCAACATTCTATCAAATTCACTAAAATAGATTGCGGCTATAGTATCACATTGGCTTGAAGAAAGTGTGCAAAATGCGGATAGGTTGTTCGTATTCCCTTAAAAAAAGTATGCCTACTTTTATGATAAGTATTGGAAATAGAAGGCACGATCTGGTCATTAGTTTAGCCTATAAAATGACTTTTAGCATCCATGACAAGGCAATGGGGAAGTGATCTGGGCAGGAAATTACGGTAAATTACCGGACCCTGATAAAATTGATACTAAAACAAATAATCGCTATTTAAGTTTGATCCCGACAGATGTTGTGATTGAAACTGCTCGGAGATATTCATCATGAAACCTGTTCGTCTTGCCATTGTTCGGCAAAAATATCGCCCTGATGGTGGTGCTGAACGTTTCATTTCCAGAGCTTTAGAAGCATTGGGTAATGAAAATCTACAATTAAATGTTATTACCCGCTCTTGGCAGGGAAGCATAAATCCAAACTGGCATGTACACTTGGCCAATCCGTTGAAATGGGGACGCATTAGCCGTGAGAAGGGGTTTGCTGATGCATCCAGGGCGCTTTGGCAAAAGGAACAATTCGATATCGTCCAAAGTCATGAACGAATTGCGGGATGTGATATTTATCGGGCTGGTGATGGCGTACATCAGCGGTGGTTGCAGCAAAGGTCAAGAATCCTGCCAGCTTGGAAAAGTAAACTGCTTTTTGTCAGCCGTTACCACCGTTATGTCATGGATGCGGAGAAGAGAATGTATTTGTCTCCAGAGTTGAAGAAAGTTATCTGTAACTCTGAGATGGTCAAACAGGAAGTTATGGACGATTTTGATTTGCCAGAAGAGAAAATTTCTGTGATTTATAATGCTATTGACCAGTCACAGTTTTTTCCTGCCGGAGAAGAGGAACGGGTTGTCTTGCGACAGCAATATGCCATCCCAGTACAGGCTAAATGTCTCGTATATGTTGGATCGGGTTTTGAAAGAAAAGGGCTGAAAGCCGCAATTGAAGCAGTTAGTAAGACGGAAGCGTATTTATTAGTGATCGGGCAGGACAAGGAAGAAAATAAATATAAACAACTCGCTCATTCTCTTGGTTGTTATACTCGCATTCGGTTTCTAGGCGTACAAAAAAAGACATTGCCATTTTATCAAATGGCTGATGGGTTATTGCTACCGACATTATATGATCCTTTCCCGAATGTCATTCTGGAAGCAATGGCATGTGGCTTACCGATTATAACCAGTAAAACCTGTGGCGGGGCTGAGTTCATTGACTCAGGAGTAAATGGCTTTGTATGTGATGCCTTGGATATAAAAGGATTATCTGAGAGGATTTCCTTAATACCTTCAGATCATTTGACCAGTCAAATCGCTATGTCAGCAAAAGAAAAGATAATGGGTTATACCCCGGCTTATTTATCTCAGCAGCTTACTGGGCTGTATAGCAAGGTGCTTTCTTTATGAAAGGGCACATTCTGTTTATCATTGATGGATTGCCAGGTGGTGGTGCTGAAAATGTTGTAATACGTCTGTGCCGTGGATTGCAACAGAAAGGCTTTGATATCACATTATTATCATTGTCTGATAAATGCGAATATTCAATTCCTGAACATATTGACTTGGTTATTGATGCTGATAAATATTCAGGCCCTTTTAGAAGACAGACTGAAATTTTTCGTAGAGCAAAATCAATGGATAAGGTTTTGGAAAAAATCTTGCGGCAAAAAGGAATTCCTGCGCTGGTAATATCCAATTTACACAAAACCGATCGTATAGTTGCAAAATCTAAAGTATTAGAAAATTTGAATGTATGGTTTTGTATTCATGGTGTATTTTCTAAATCTTACCTCGAAAATAAAACAGGTCTGGCACGTTGGCTTAAGAAGCATAAAATTCAGCGTATTTATCAGGATCGTAATTTGATTTGTGTTTCTGATGCAGTTGGCTTGGATTTACAGGAAAATCTATCTGTTGCTGCCAGAAGAATGGACACTATTTACAACCCATTCAACATAACTGAAATTAAATTGAATTCCTTAGAAAACAACCCATATTCAGGTCAAGATTATATTCTCCATCTTGGACGATTTCACGAGGTGAAACGCCATGATCGTTTGTTAGAAGCATTTGCCATAGCTGCTATTCCTTGCAACTTATTAATTGCCGGTCATGGCGATGAAAAAATGACTGATAAAATTAAACAGAAAATTGTGGAACTTGGTTTACAATCCAGAGTTAAACTAATCGGGTTTTTAACAAATCCTTTACCCGTGATACGTGAAGCTAAAGCTGTTGTTCTGAGTTCAGATAGTGAAGGCTTAGGTAATGTATTAATTGAGGCTTTGATCTGCCAGACTCCAGTTGTCAGCACAAATTGCCCTGGTGGAATCAGTGAAATTATGGTCGGGGAATTAGAACAATATAAATCAGAACTGACTTCAGAATCATTGGCAGAAAAAATGCGTTTGGTTTATCAGAATCCTCCTTTAATTACGGAAAATATGTATCAGAAATTTGACTTGGATGTTGTCGTTGGTGAGTATTTATCCCTGATAAAGCAGTAAAATTTTTGATGTTATTCTTTGAGATGTCCTAATGGCTGAAAAAAAATTTAAAAAATTACGTGAAATAAATAGAAGGAAAAATTATTTTTTCAAAAAAATAAGGTTTAATATAAGTAAAATATTTATTGATAAATGGAAAAAAAGAGAATTTTCTCTTATAGGTGTCAAAAAGGTGCTTTTTTTACGAGATGATAATAAAATTGGTGACATGATTGTATCCACACCGGTTTTAAAAGCATTATCTCAGCAAGGTTATGAATTACATGTATTATCAGGTCGAACTAATTATTGTGTGATAGAAAACAATCCACATATAGGTAAGGTCTACTTCTATCCTGATAAAAATACAGATATACTTAAGTTAGGCTTGAAATTGAAACAGGAAAAGTATGATCTTATTATTGACATGGGTGATCAAATTCCTGTTATCTATCTTTTGTTTATAAGATTCATTAATTCTAATCATGTAATTGGGTTTAATAAAGATAAAATAAATATTTATAACAAAAATATAACTTATTTAGGTTATGATTTACATATTACAGAAAGATATAAATCTTTGATGAATCATATGGATATTTATAATTATAATATGCAGTATGACATATATGTTCCTGATGGTATCAAGGATAAAGTGCGTGATTTTTACTCTCATTTGCCAGGGGAGGTAACTGTTGTTATTAATCCCTTTGCTGCTGATGAAAAGAGAGATCTTTCTAAAGAACAATTGATTGGAATAACATCTCATATTGGTTATTCATATCAGTCAGTCAATATTATATTGATTGGTAGTCCTGAAAAAATAAGTATGATTTCATATTTAGATAACTGTATTTTCAACCCATTTTGCAGTTTTCTCAGTGCTGTAGAAATAATAAAACATGCTGATTTGATTATTTCACCGGATACCTCAATTGTACATGCTGCTGCTGCATATGAAAAAAATACAATCGCATTATATGGTAATGATAAGCATGGAAATTATATCAATAATGATGTATGGGGGCCGGGAAATAAAAATGCTATCCAATTAGTTCAGAAAAATATTAATAGCAAAATCAGTGAAATACCTCTAGAGGTTATCTTAGAAAAGATAGATATCTTTTTGTCCTCGTATACTTTCACTGAGTAATAATATTTCATATTTCTGTAATAAGGTATCTTTCTTATGACCAAACCAGCATTCATCATCACAATTGATACTGAAGGTGATAATCTTTGGCAAAATAGCGATAGAATTTCTACCGAAAATACTCAATATCTGCCCAGGTTTCAAAACCTTTGTGAGCGTTTTGGATTCAAACCCGTCTGGCTAACAAACTATGAAATGGCGATGGATGATAGCTATATCGAATTTGCTAAGGATGTCATTGCCAGAAACACCGGTGAAATCGGTATGCATTTGCATGCCTGGAACAATCCCCCTATGGTTCCTCTGACTGATGATGATATGCGCTATAAGCCTTATTTGATTGAATACCCTAAAAATCAGATAAAGGCAAAAATTGATTTAATGACAAATCTTCTTGAAGAAAAACTTCAGACTAAGATGCTGAGCCATCGTGCTGGCCGTTGGGCATTTAACGAATATTATGCGCAATTATTGGCCGAGTATGGTTATCAGGTAGATTGTTCTGTTACTCCGAAGGTTAACTGGCGTTTTACCAAGGGAGATCCGAATGGAAATGGTGGAACAGATTATAGTCGTTTTCCATCTCATGCTTATTTTATGGATTTGCAGGATATTGCTAAAGAAGGCAACTCTTCTTTATTACAAGTGCCAATGAGTATTCAGTATAAGCACTCTCCGATCATGAATTTTATTAAACAAAAATATGATCATTTGCGAGGGAAGCAACGTTCTCCATCGGTTAATTGGTTACGCCCAAAAGGTGGGAAT
The DNA here is from genome assembly GCF_963866145.1 of Xenorhabdus sp. NBAII XenSa04. Classification (NCBI taxonomy): domain Bacteria; kingdom Pseudomonadati; phylum Pseudomonadota; class Gammaproteobacteria; order Enterobacterales; family Morganellaceae; genus Xenorhabdus; species Xenorhabdus sp. NBAII XenSa04. The sequence goes on along the minus strand of NZ_CAWMEB010000411.1, from coordinate 82,328 downwards.
TTGCAACAGATGAAAGCTGTCATCCGGCAAACTTTGGCATCTGGTAATGATTATGTTGAATTTATGCTGCATTCATCCGAATTTATGCCGGGAGGAAGCCCGACTTTTCAGACGGAAGAAAAAATTGAGTTGCTTTATCAAGACTTAGAAGAATTGTTTGGATTCTTGAAACCACAGGTTCATGGTATGACATTGTCGGAATTTTATGACTATAAAAATAATGCACTTTTATAATTAACAGTCCAAACTATTATTGGAAATAAAAAATATTTTTTTATAAAGTCGTATAAAAATTAGCTTAATATTAAAAAGCCATTTTATGGAATAGGATATGGAAAAAGTAAAATCATTTTTCTGGGGATGGAAAAAATGTAATTTCGAACAATATAAAGAAATTCACGCTCTTTTTGGCGGTTGTGTACTAACACATCCCAACATCGTCTCTTTTTTAAATAAGCATATTGAAGGTAACCCGCTCTCCTTCTATTTTAAAGAAAAAGGAACTGCCGTTAAGGGAGCTTGCTTCTTTGTTAAAAACCAAAAATTAGTAGAAAAAATCCAGGGCACCTATCCACTCCCTTATGATGAAGTGATTTTTCCTATCGCAACAGATGCAAAGTTATTTTTACCTATAAAATCAAAGAGATTATCTCCTATTCATAAAAATAATTTTATCAATGCCAGTTATAAGGCTCCTTTTAGTAAGCGTCAAATCTGCCTGATTAAAGAAAATTTCTCCTACAAAACCCGCCGTAACCGCAAGAATGAGATAAACAAATTCACTCGCGCAGGCGGAGAAATTCGTCTTTCAAGTGAATTCAGCGCTGAAGAATTGGTTGATATTTACATCAATTTATACCAAAAGCGTTGGAGTTATCGTCATTCGCCAAAAGAACGTCAGTGTTTGCTTGAAATATACACAGAGCTTCGAGAGCACATATTTGGTTACGTATTACTTATTAATGGTTCACCTTGTGCGTATGATTTTGTATTACGTGCCGATAGTCCTAAATGGATTTCATTTGATGCTATTAATGGAGGATATGATCCTGAGTATGCACATCTCAGTGTTGGTAGCATTTTGATGTGGGTTAATATCCAGGCAGCAAAAGCATTATGTCAGGCAGCAGATAAGACTATGCGTTATTCGTTGGGTAATCCTACTCTTGAATATAAAAGCCGCTGGTGTGAGATCTTCCCACTAGGCAAGGTTCTTATTTAATATATTTTGCAAGAACAGCATGACTTCTGCCGGGGTAATACTTTGCATCGAATTATCCACTGATTTCAAGGTATGCTGTTCTTTCCCGTACCCGCCAATCAAGCCAGGATCTGTCGGGCCAAACAGAGTAATATTTGGACGATCCAGGGCGGCAGTGAGATGGCTTAATCCTGTATCAACAGATACCACCGCTTTTGTGCCAGCAAGAGCCTGTGCGACTTCTGCTAATGTTAATTTTGGTAACACATCAACATGAGAAAAACCATCTGCCAGCCGTAATGCTCTCTGGTATTCATGTCCTGCTCCCCAGGGGAGCTTGATGCGCATACCCGTTGGTTGAATCTCTGCGATCAGTTGCCGCCAATGGTTTTCTGGCCAATGTTTCTCATCACGTGTGGTGGCATGCAGGAATACCAGATAATCATTTCCATTTTCTGATTGTTGGTTCAGAAAGTGGCGAGAGATAGAATAATCACCTGATTCTATAGGTTTTTGATAACTGAGACTCTCGGCAAACAATGCGCGAATTCGTTCTACAGCATGTTGCTGTTTGCTCACAGAATGGCGTTGATCGTAGAAAAAACTGGCCAGTGGCTCACGAATGCTTTTTTTGTCATAGCCATGTTTTGGACCATGGGCTAGGCGTGTCACTAAAAAAGCACTTTTTAACAGCCCTTGAGCATCAATAATTGCATCATATTTTCGTTGCTGTAATTGTTCCCTGAAACGTGCGCGTTCTTCACGGATATCTTTCCTGAACCAATTTTTTCTCCAGCGACGAATGGCAACAGGGATAACATTTTCAACTGCACTGTGCCATGTGGGTATTTGGGCGAATCCCTCTTCAACGACCCAATCAAATTGAATACCCGGTATGTACTGCATGGCATCTGTCAGTGCGGGCAGGGTATGTAACACATCGCCCATTGAAGACGTTTTTACCAGTAAAACACGCATTAACCCTGATTCTCCGCCTGTAAAAGCTTTTCCAATGAAGCTAAAACTTGCTCTGGTTGAATATCAATAAGACTCTGATGATAACCACCCGCACTGTCACCTTTCCTGATTTTATGAAAACCCGTAATCAGACGGATCACTTCGGCTTTGTCCGATAGTGGAGGAGTGAAGTCAGGGCTACTTGGCCCATATAATGCCACCAGAGGGCGGTTCAGAGCTGCTGCGATATGCATCAAACCTGAGTCATTTGTAACAATGGCATCACACGCTGCGATAATATTGACTGCCTGTTCAAGGGAAGTTTGTCCTGCGAGATTAAGACAGTTTTCCCGTGCATCTTCACTTAGAAGCGCCCGGATATCTTCACCAGCTTCATTATCCTTAGCTGAACCAAATAACAATATTTGATAACCCTTTTGAGTAATTAACTGTTCAGCCAATGCGGCGTAATGATAATGTGGCCAACGTTTAGCCGGGCCAAACTCCGCACCGGGGCAAAAACCGATAATCGGGCGATGATCGGCGATGTTAAAGGCTGTTGTTGATTCAGCAATGTCTTCGTCACTGACAGCTAACTGAGGCCATAGCAGGGGTTGGGAAAGATCTTCAGCACTGTGTACAGTTTTCCTGTCATAGGCGAGAGCAACATAGCGCTGAACCATGAGTGGAAAGGCACTTTTATTCAGGACACGGATATCATTCAGGAAACCATAGCGCATTTCACCCCGCCAGCCTGTACGCAGAGGGATATTGGCAAAGAAAGGCACCAAAGCAGATTTGAAGGAGTTGGGGAGTACGTAAGCGTGATCATATTCACTTTCACGCAGTGTCAGTCCTAAACGACGACGTTCACCAAGCGCAAGCGCTCCGTGTCCCAGCGGCATTGCCAGCGCCTGATTAACTTCCGGCATCTTTGCCAGTAACGGGCGGCACCACGCTGGTGCCATCACATCAATTTCTGCATTTGGGTACAAAACCTTCAAGGTGCGGTAGAGGCTTTGCGACATCATCATGTCACCCACCCACGATGGGCCGATCACCAATATCTTCATAGAAGTCGATTAATTATCCTGATTGAGCCATTGCATATATTCAGTAACGCCTTCAGCAACGGTTTTGAATGCGTTGTCATAACCTGCTGCGCGAAGTTTTGTCAGATCAGCCTGAGTAAAGCTCTGATAGCGACCTTTTAGCTTTTCTGGAAATTCAATGTATTCTACAGCAGGAGATTTTTCCTTATGGAATTCAATAACAGCGTCAGCAACCGCCTGGAAAGATTCAGCTCGGCCTGTACCACAGTTAAAAATGCCGGAAACACTATTTTTCCAGAACCACAGGTTTACTGCTGCAACGTCGCCAACATAAATAAAATCGCGTTGGAAATGTTCGCTGCCTGCAAATAATTTCGGGTTCTGGCCTTGGTGGATCTGGGTGTTTAAATGGTAGGCGACACTGGCCATACTGCCTTTATGTCCTTCACGTGGCCCGTATACATTGAAATAACGGAAGCCGCAAATTTGAGAATCGGCATGTGGCAAAATATCGCGAACATACTGATCAAAAAGAAATTTTGAGTAGCCGTAAACATTGAGAGGTTTCTCATACTGGCGTTCTTCAATGAAATTATCACTGCGCCCACCATAAGTTGCGGCAGAAGAGGCGTACAGGAATGGGATCTGACGATCGAGGCAGTAATGCAATACATCTTTAGAGTACTGATAGTTATTGTCCATCATATACTTGCCATCCCATTCGGTTGTGGATGAACAAGCACCTTCATGGAAAATGGCATCAATATCGCCCAAATCATCACCTGCAACGATACTGGCAATGAAATCTTCCTTATCCATATAATCGCTGATATCTAAATCAACCAGATTAACGAACTTTGTACCGTCTTTCAGATTATCAACAACCAGAATATCCTTATAACCTTCGTCATTCAGTGCCTTGACAATATTGCTGCCAATAAACCCTGCGCCGCCAGTGACAATAATCATTTGGCCCACCTCTAACTAGTCAGTTCACTTTATTTTAATGCGTATCATATCACTTAACCCTACTAACGACAGCAGGTGAAATAGGGGAATATCCTGAAATCCTGCTGCATCGCAGTCTCAAGGCCGTGATCAGCTTTACAAAGTTGATATTATCTTTCTGGCTGTGTCGTCACTGTCAGGATCTATAAGTAAAATACACCATACCTTTCACTTATCCAGGTAATCAGGAGAGAAATAATGTCAGCGTCGTTTTATCAGAAAATTAATGATCAGTTGGAACAAACCCGTGCGGAAGGGCTATTCAAAAGTGAACGTATTATTACTTCTGCGCAAAATGCCGATATTGCTGTTGCGGATGGCAACAACGTCATTAATTTCTGTGCCAATAACTATTTAGGATTGGCTAATCACCCTGACCTGATCGCTGCCGCAAAAGCAGGAATGGATAGTCATGGATTTGGTATGGCATCCGTGCGTTTTATTTGTGGTACGCAAGACACCCATAAAGAATTAGAAAATAAAATAGCTGAATTTTTGGGCATGGAAGATGCCATTCTGTACTCCTCATGTTTTGATGCTAATGGGGGGCTGTTTGAAACATTATTCGGCCCAGAAGACGCCATTATTTCAGATGCACTGAACCACGCTTCTATTATTGATGGTATTCGCCTATGTAAAGCGAAACGTTATCGCTATGCCAATAATGACATGCAGGAATTAAGGGCACAGTTGGAGAAAGCAAAAGCAGAAGGTGCTCAGAATATCCTGATCGCAACTGATGGTGTGTTCTCCATGGATGGTGTCATTGCGGATCTGAAATCTATCTGTGATTTAGCAGATGAATTTGGGGCGTTGGTCATGGTTGATGATTCTCATGCGGTGGGGTTTGTTGGCAAGCACGGTCGTGGTACTCATGAATATTGTGATGTCATGGGGCGTGTTGATATCATCACTGGCACGCTCGGTAAAGCGTTAGGTGGGGCGTCCGGTGGTTATACCGCCGCACGTAAAGAAGTTGTGGAATGGTTGCGTCAGCGTTCACGCCCTTACCTGTTTTCCAATTCCTTGGCTCCGGCTATTGTTGCGGCCTCCATCAAGGTATTGGATATGTTGAAAGATGGAGACGATCTGCGTGAACGTCTCTGGAAAAATGTCAACTTGTTCCGTGAAAAAATGACGGCTGCTGGTTTTACACTAGCGGGTGCAGATCACGCCATTATTCCGGTTATGTTGGGAGATGCGAAGCTGGCGCAGGAATTTGCCTCTGAGCTGCTGAAAGAAGGCATTTATGTGATTGGTTTCTTCTACCCTGTGGTTCCTAAAGGTCAGGCACGTATTCGTACCCAGATCTCTGCTGCTCATACCGAAGAACAAATTGAACGTGTTGTGGCTGCATTTACACGTATCGGTAAGCAGTTGAATATCATTACATAAGGTATCACTATGAAAGCGTTGTCAAAATTAAAGCCAGAAGAAGGTATTTGGATGACGGATGTGCCTACACCGGAACTGGGGCATAATGATGTGATGATTAAAATCCGTAAGACGGCAATTTGTGGAACGGATGTGCACATTTACAACTGGGATGATTGGTCTCAGAAGACTATTCCTGTGCCGATGGTCGTAGGGCATGAATACGTGGGAGAAGTGGTCGCAATTGGTCAGGAAGTCAAAGGATTCAAAATTGGCGATCGTGTATCTGGTGAAGGTCATATTACCTGTGGTTATTGCCGCAATTGTCGTGGTGGACGCACACATTTGTGCCGTAACACAACAGGAATTGGGGTAAACCGGGCTGGCTCATTTGCTGAGTATTTAGTTATTCCGGCATTCAATGCTTTTAAAATTCCAGACAATATTTCGGACGAACTGGCTGCGATTTTTGACCCATTTGGCAACGCTGTTCATACTGCACTTTCCTTTGATTTAGTTGGAGAAGATGTACTGGTATCGGGTGCCGGTCCTATCGGTATCATGGCTGCGGCTGTGTGTAAGCATGTCGGTGCACGTCATGTTGTGATCACCGATGTAAATGAATACCGTCTTGATTTAGCACGTAAAATTGGCGTTACTCGTGCTGTGAATGTCAGTAAGGAGAACCTGACGGATGTTATGTCAGAACTGGGCATGACTGAAGGCTTTGATATTGGTTTGGAGATGTCCGGTGCTCCTCCTGCATTCCGTACCTTATTAAGCACTATGAATCATGGCGGGCGTATCGCTTTATTGGGTATACCTCCTTCAGATATGGCGATCGATTGGAGTCAGGTCATTTTTAAGGGACTGTTTATCAAAGGCATTTACGGACGTGAAATGTTTGAAACATGGTACAAAATGGCGACACTTATTCAGTCTGGTTTGAATTTAACCCCAATTATTACTCACCAATTCCCGGTAGATGATTACCAGAAAGGCTTTGATATCATGCGCTCAGGGCAATCTGGTAAAGTTATCCTGAATTGGGATTAATTGAATCTCTGACAAAATTTTAAGCAAGCCGTTAAAACAGATTGCTAAAAATCAGGGCAGACGCTCACTCTTTATGGGCGTCTGTTTTGTTTTCCAGTGTTTTATCTTTTTGTGGTCTCAAATGGCCCGTGCTATGCAGTTTCTCTTGTTTTGATGTGGAGTTTTGTAATTTTTCAAAACCCTGATTTAAGACATCAACAATGACACTGGGAACCAATGTTTCCCCAACAAGCCTGAAATACTCCAATTTGGATTCTAATACCGTTACAGATTTGGTTTCAGGAGATTTGATGCATTTTTGTTTGGTGAGCGGGCTGATTTGTGAGTTGCTCTGTTTACTGGTTAGAGAATGATTGAGCAGCATACTGGGTGTTACCAGTTCAATGTCATCTGGCAGCGTTGCTAACCCTTGCTGTAATGCCCGAATAGTAGTTGAGTAAGGATGCCCAATGGCGATGGCAGAGCCTTGTTTGCGAGCCAGAGTAATAGCCCGGTTGAGTTGGTGCAGCGCTTCTGCTTCTGTTTGTACATCGTCCAAGAAGATATTCCGGCGGAGCACTTGTACAGGTGTTCCCATGGAGGCTTTAGCGACCTGAGTCTTACCGATAGTTACGCTGTCCAGAAAATAGAGATGATATTGAGATAATGCATTCATCACTTTTTTCATACCAGTGAGATTGGAGGTCATCGCGCTGCCCATATGGTTGTTCACACCAATCGCATGAGGAACTTTTTTTATGGCATCGTGAATAATGTCTTCAATTTCCTCACTGCTCATGGCAGGATGCAGAGTATTTTTTTCTAACGGTTGTTTACTCATTGGCGCCATTGGCAGATGTATCAAAACCTCTCTACCTTGCTTATGGGCTTTTTGCGCCATTTCTCTGCCATATGGAGAATCAGGAAGTACGGCAATGGAAATTGCAGCAGGCATCTGCAATATCTTATTTTCATTGTGAACACGGTAGCCAAAGTCATCAATGACAATAGCTAAGCGTGCGGCATGGGCATTCAGCGTAAATAACAAGAGAGTGATAAACGACAGAACCCAAAACTTTAGCATCCGAAAGCGCAATATCCCAAATAATAGAGTGAATGAGTGAACGCACTTTATTAATAGATATTGCACAATTATTTCCCTCTCTTATTTTCCTAACCACGGTAATGGATTGACGGTACGCCCCTGACGGCGGATCTCAAAGTATAATGAAGGTTGCTGTTGCCCGCCGCTGCTACCAACCAGAGCTATCGGCTGACCTGCCCGGACTTGCTGGCCAACACTAACCAACAGGCTTTGGTTATAACCATAAATACTCATATCTCCCTTACCGTGTTCAAGCACGACAACCAGACCATAGCCTTGTAACCAGTCTGCCAGTAATACCCGGCCATCTGAAATTGCTTTAACTTCTGTGCCTTCGGCTGCGGAGATTACCATGCCTTTCCAGCGTAACTCGCCTTGTATTGTTTCCCCGAAGTTGTGAATAACCCGCCCACGCACAGGCCAGATTGCTTGCCCGGCAGGGCGACCAAGCCCACCTGTTCGCGCCATAAGTGCGCGTTCATCTTCTGTAGGTTTATAGCTGGAGCCTTTTTGTTGAGCCTGTTTCTGCTTGGCTGCTATTTGCGCACGGACACGTGCAGCCTCACGCGCTTCACGCTCAGCGCGGGCTTTGGCTTCCCGTTCTGCTTTAGCAATTTTATTACGCAGACGAGTTTCGTTTTGCCGAAGCTCAGCCAGGCTTTGTTGATCTTTCTTCAATGAAGATTCAAGTACAGTCAGTGTTTTTTTCCGGGCAGAACGGGCAACTTCCATTTTTTGCTTTTGTTGCTTTTGGTTGCTGAGTAACGCTTGTTGCTCATTCAGTTTTTCTTGTTGCAGCTTTTTTTGTTGGTTAAGCTTGTCAGTTGTTTTTTGCAATTTAGTGATAGTTTCCTGACGAGCCTGATTCAGATAACTGTAATAAGCGAGTATGCGTTCTTTACGCTGTGTTTCCGGGCCATTAAACAATAATTCTAAACCTTGATGATTCCCTTGCCGGAATGCGGCATCTAATTGGCTGGCAAGTAGCTTACGCTGCTCTTTTTGCTGCATTTGCAGATGGTGAATACCTTTCGTCAATGACGAAATTTCATTTCCCAGTTTATTCAGGTGGACTTGTGTACTGTGGAGGGAACGCCCGACTTCTGAAATCGTCCCCTCTTGTTCCTTGAGTTGGTTGAGGAGCTCTGTACGTTGTTTTTGTTGTTGTTTGACACTTTTCTCTTTCTCGGCAATATTCTGTTGAATATCTTTAAGTTGGTTTTTATTTTCTGAAATTTGATTGGCAAAGGCTCCCGTGCAGAAAAAAGCAAACAATAAGGCACAGAACAGTAATGCACTGTTCCTTGGTTGCCACTGTTTCTGCTGGTGAGGACAGCTTTTGAAATCCTTATTATCAGCCATTTGATTCAATACCTTGCCACGCCCTACTATATTTATAGTGTTTGATTTATAGCGCTTGCCAACATCTGTCTGTCGCGCCCGATTATTTCATGTGAAATTGCCTCTGACCAGAGAATGGTCTATTTTTTTATCTTTTTGAACCACAATATAAATTTTAGTTAACTTAGCTCATTTATTATCGAAGATCCCGTATATGTCCAGTTTGGCATGAAATATTTTAATGACGTATGACAATCAAGTGATTAGTGAGGATTTTTTATTTTTTCTCGAAACTCTCCGCAAAATCTGCATCAGGTTGATGCTAATTGGCTGTAATTGACACAACACACAGGTATACTCTGTTACCTTAGATTTTTGTTATTAACTAATGGGAGTTGTTGCCCTCCATGCTGCAAGAAATCATGCAATTTATTAGCCGGAACACGATCCTGAGCCTCGTTTGGATTGCCCTGTTGGTGGCTGTCATTGTCCTGACAGTAAAAAGTGTATTCTCTAAGAGTAAAGATATCACTCGCGCACAGGTGATCCATTTAATCAATAAGGAAGATGCTATCGTCGTTGATTTACGCTCTCGTGACGATTTCCGCAGAGGGCATATCATTGGTTCTGTTAACCTGACACCCTCTGAGATTAAAGAGAATAATCTGGGTGAATTGGAAAAACATAAAAAGCAGCCTGTGATCATTGTCTCAGCGAATGGACTGGAATCTAAAACACCGGCAGAGAATCTGGTGAAAGCAGGCTTTGAACAAGTTTATACCCTGAAAGAGGGAATTGCCGGGTGGACGGGTGAAAACCTACCATTATCCCGAGGCAAGAAATAACGAATATAGATGTAAGTAGTATATACCCAATAGATTTCCAGATGCAGCACGACGGCAAGGAAGTGAATCCCTGGGAACGGAGCATAGATAACGATGTGACTAGGGTGAGTGAACGCAGTCAACAAAGCTGCAACTTGAAAGATGAAGGGTATACTTATACTTACATTATCAAGGTTTAATAAGGACGTATCAAAAGGTAAAAATTATTATGTCAGAACAAAACAACACCGAAATGGCTTTCCAGATCCAACGTGTATATACGAAAGACATTTCTTTCGAATCACCTAAGGCACCTCAAATTTTCCAACAAGAATGGCAGCCAGAGGTTAAATTAGATCTGGATACCGCTTCCAGTGAATTAGTTCAGGGAGTCTATGAAGTTGTCCTGCGTGTCACTGTTACGGCGACACTAGGAGAAGAAACCGCATTCTTGTGTGAAGTTCAGCAGGCTGGTATTTTCTCTATTGATGGTATTGAAGGAACTCAACTGGCGCACTGCTTAGGTGCATATTGCCCGAACATTTTGTTCCCATATGCTCGTGAGTGCATCACTAGCTTGGTGGGTCGTGGTACTTTCCCACAATTGAACCTGGCACCAGTTAACTTTGATGCTTTGTTCATGAATTACTTGCAACAGCAGGCTGATTCTCAGTCTGATGAGGCAACACAGGAAGCCTAATGAATACCGCTTCTATGACAGTAATCGGTGCCGGTTCATACGGCACCGCTTTAGCCATTACACTAGCCCGTAATGGACATGATGTTGTCCTTTGGGGCCATAACCCCGCACATGTCCATGCCTTGCAACAAGCCCGTTGTAATCAGGCATTCTTACCGGATGTTTCTTTCCCTGATAGTTTACAGCTTGAAGCCGATCTAAAAAGTGCTGTTTCAGCCAGCCTTAATATTCTGATTGTGGTTCCTAGCCATGTTTTTGGCGATGTCTTACAGCAGGTAAAACCGCATTTACAACCAGATTCTCGTATTGTTTGGGCCACTAAAGGTCTTGAAGCGGAAACAGGGCGTTTATTGCAGGAGGTGGCGCGTGAGATATTAGGTCATGAAATCCCATTGGCGGTAGTCTCTGGCCCGACATTTGCCAAAGAACTGGCAGCGGGTTTACCGACAGCGATTGCCGTATCAGCGACAACACCTGAATTTGGTGAAGAACTCCAGCAGCTTTTCCATTGTGGCAAAAGCTTCCGGGTATACAAAAACCCTGATTTTATTGGCGTGCAACTTGGGGGAGCGATCAAGAACGTTATTGCCATTGGTGCAGGGATTTCGGATGGCATGGGGTTCGGTGCTAATGCTCGCACTGCGTTGATTACCCGTGGATTAGCGGAAATGAGTCGCCTTGGTGCTGCTTTGGGGGCCGATCCATCCACATTTATGGGAATGGCCGGATTGGGTGACTTAGTGTTGACATGTACTGATAATCAATCCCGTAACCGTCGTTTTGGTATGATGTTAGGGCAAGGAATCAATGTTGACGCTGCACAGCGTGAGATTGGACAGGTTGTTGAAGGATATCGTAATACAAAGGAAGTCCGGGCATTAGCCGAGCGGGTTGGAGTTGAAATGCCTATCACAGAGCAAATCTACCAGATATTGTATCGCAAAAAAAATGTAATCGAAGCCGCTCAGGCATTATTGGGAAGAGCCACAAGGGATGAAGGAGAAAGTTCCCACGCTTAATTAGATTAAAATCACCATAAATATTTTTTCCGGCATATGTCCAATAGATTCCAAGATGAAAGACATAGTTCTGGGATAAATCAGGTGCGAATCCATTCGCGATGGTGAAAAACAATCACATGAGAATGATTGATATGTCTCAAGAAGAACTGAATGAAGTTTGGAAAAATATAAAAAATGAGGCGAGAGCGCTGGCAGATTGTGAGCCCATGTTAGCCAGTTTTTTTCACGCGACATTACTTAAACATGAAAACCTTGGCAGCGCTTTGAGCTACATGCTGGCAAACAAACTGGCGACCCCGATTATGCCGGCGATTGCGGTCAGGGAAGTTGTTGAAGACGCTTACCGCAGTGAGCCAAAGATGATTGAATCGGCCGCTCGTGATATTAAAGCTGTCCGGTTGCGGGACCCTGCTGTTGACAAATACTCCACTCCTCTGCTGTATCTGAAAGGTTTTCATGCGCTACAAGCGTATCGCATCGCACATTGGCTGTGGAAGCAAGATCGTAAAGCGCTGGCGATTTACATGCAAAACCAGATTTCTGTTTCTTTTGGTGTGGATATCCATCCTGCGGCGAAAATTGGCTGTGGCATCATGCTTGACCACGCAACAGGAATTGTCATTGGTGAAACCGCAGTAGTTGAGAATGATGTTTCTATTCTGCAATCCGTGACACTCGGTGGTACAGGTAAAGCGTGTGGAGATCGGCACCCAAAAGTGCGTGAAGGAGTAATGATTGGCGCGGGTTCAAAAATTCTCGGCAACATAGAAATTGGCCGTGGTGCGAAGATTGGTGCGGGTTCAGTCGTATTAAGACCTGTACCGCCGCATACCACTGTGGCAGGTGTACCGGCACGGATTGTTGGTAAACCGGAAAGTGATAAGCCGTCTCTGGATATGAATCAGCATTTTAACGGAATGAATAATGGCTTTGAGAATGGAGATGGGATTTAAGATTTTTTCTCTTTCGTTAATAAAGAATTAAATACATTCAGCGCGGTTAGGCGCTGAATGCTTGTGTTTTAATCCCGCAACAGCGCACCCGGATAACCCAGTTGCCGCCACGCTTCAAACACGACCACTGATACAGAATTCGAAAGATTCATGCTACGACTATCCGGTAGCATAGGAATTCTTATTTTCTGTTCAGACGGCATGTTATCCAGCACATAAGGAGGTAACCCGCGAGTTTCCGGGCCAAACATCAGATAATCCCCATCACGATAATTGACATTACTGTGCGCCGGAGTACCTTTTGTTGTTAGTGCAAATAGGCGTGCTCCAGAAGGGGATTGTGCATTGGTTGGACTAAGCCCTTCACTTTCCAAAAATGCATTGTAGTCGTGGTGTTGTTTGATATTGGCAAACTCATGGTAATCCAGCCCTGCACGACGCAGACGTTTGTCATCCCATGTGAAACCTAATGGTTGGATGAGATGAAGTTGACAACCTGTATTGGCACACAGGCGAATGATATTACCCGTATTAGGCGGAATTTCTGGTTCGAATAGGACGATGTTTAGCATGTTTTGATACTTTCATTACAATAATATTAACTGCATGAAGAGAGTTCATAAAAATTGGATTAGAAATATAAAAACTGTTTACAATCACTAAAGCATTTTTATTCAAAGACTAATAAGCACCATCTCTTTTAAGTACTACATTAATTGTCTTAAATAAAATTGTAATATCATTCCAAAGCGCCCAGTTCTTTACATACCAGCTATCAAGATATACACGTGTTGCATAATCCACATCATTACGTCCACTTACTTGCCAGAGACCTGTCATTCCAGGTTTTGCCATGAGGTAATACGATTTGTCATCTCCATAACGCTCAAGTTCTTCTTGAACTATGGGTCTTGGACCAACAAGACTCATTTCTCCTTTAAACACATTTATCAACTGTGGAAGTTCATCAAGACTAGTTTTACGTAAAAAATGGCCGATAGGCGTGATTCTTGGATCATTTTTGAGTTTGAAATCTTTCTGCCATTCAGCTAAAGCATTTTGATCTGTTTTAAGTAAATTTTCCAAAACTTCCGCTGAGTTGCTAATCATAGAGCGAAATTTCAGACACTTGAATCGGTGTTCTCCTTGCCCTATGCGTTCATGCCCATAAAAAGGGGATGCTCCATCACGGGAGACTTTCCAACCGATGAAAAGAAATAGAGGAGAAAGAAGAATCAGTAGGAGAGAAGAAACGACAATATCAAATGTACGCTTAAGAATTATGGATGAACGCTTAGCTAGATTATTTTTAACTCTAAGCATTAAAAGTTCATGACTAAAGAAGTGGGACATATTTGTGCTATAGAGAGGAACACCACGTAATGTTGGGACTATCGATATATTTCGAACTCCATGAGCGGAGAGATAGCGCAACCATTCATCTTGCAATTCGTGTTGTTCATATTCAAGAGCGATAAAGATTTTATGCTGATGATATTTTTCCAGTAACTGCTCTGGAGTGATATGGAATAGAGGAAGTGTACTGACTGGACTGGTAGAACAATTATCGTTTGGAGCTACAAAACCAATGACTCCAAATCCAAGTAATTGTTCGCTGCATATAGCTAAGTAAGCGTCGCGAGCATTATTTCCGTTGCCAATGATGATAGTAGGCATACTCCAATATTTGAGTTTAATTAATAACTTCTTTGTCAGCCATCGAAATAATGGCAGGGTAAATATGGTAATCAGCCAAAACATTGCCCATTGATGGCGAGAAAAATTCCACTTAGAGATAGCAACTATTGCCAAATCAGCTATAGCCAGCCCGATTAGCATTAGGAGTGTTTCTTTCAGTTCATTCCAGAATGGCTTGCGGTAAGTGTAATGTCGTAAATGTCCCCAGGACCAAAAACATGTGACTAAGACAATGATCAGAAAACTCCAAGCTCTGGCTATATCTGATCCACTTTTGAAAACTAGAGAAAATGGAACATTTGTGCGAGTACTTTCAACCCACCATGAAAAAATAAAAGCGCCTGCCATAGCCAATAAATCGCTTGCCATCAGAGAGAAGCGATTAACAGATGCTGAATAGTTTCTATATTCAAGATGTTCTTCTTTTGAATGCTGGAACATTTCCGTTAATGCCATAATATTTACCTAAATTTAAAAGGGTGTTCGATAGGGCATTGAAGTGATTCCTCTACCGAAGTTGTTATTATTTTTGCGTCGCAAGTGTATCTAAGCAAGTTTTAACAATTTCTTTTGCTTTGTTTATATCATCAGCCTCAACATAGCAACGTAGCTCAGGTGCATTACCGGATGGTCTCAGATGAACAATGGTGTTGTTACTAAGAGTCATCCTTAAACCATCAGTGAGATTAATATGAAGAATTTGATGGTTACCTAACCCTAATAAAGTCAATAGCTGTTTCGGATCCTTAATCCCCTTATTTAAAAGTTCCTTACTTAATATCGTTGGAAATTCTTTAAGTCTGTCAGAATGGGTATAACGTGAAGGTAGTGCATTTACTAGTGAAGAAATTCCTTTATCTTTACTTGAATTCAATACGATAAGTGCGGGTAAAAGCGCATCACGAGTGGGTAAAGCGGTCAATTTACTGCCTTCTACATCAATATCACTACCGAGTAAGAAGCCACCATTAGCCTCAAAACCAGCAATACGTTTAAATTGATGTGAAAGGGAGGCAAATTCGGCAATAACATAGGGGGAGCCGATTTTAGTTGAGACAACATCAATGAAGCGACCACAACTCTGTACTACGCTGTTGCAGCTCACAGGAACAGCCAGGGCTTCAATATCTAATGCATCAGCACATAGTAATCCAAGTATGTCACCCCTCAGCCATTCTCCGTGTTCATCTGCCAGTAGTGGGCGATCTCCATCACCGTCGGTAGAGAAGATAGCGTCCAGATCAAATTCTTCTGACCAGTTTTTAGCTTTGAGCCTATCTTCTTCTGTTACAGCTTCTGTATCAATAGGAACAAATTCATCGGTACGTTCAAGCGAAATAACTTCTGCTCCTAGTGATTTGAAGAGAGGAACATAAAGATCACGCCCAGCACTGGAGTGTTCATAAATACCTATACGTTTCCCTGTCAGCCGATTTGCGGAAAACAGAGAATGATAGCGATTTATATAGGCTTCTGCTGCATCTGGTAAGACGGACAGAGTTGTCATTTCAGTAAGTGGTTCAAAAATAACCTCGGCTGATAGGATAGCCATTTCATCGTCCTTAGAAATTTCTCCATCAGGCCGATAAAACTTGAGTCCATTACGGTCAAAAGGAATATGGCTACCAGTAACCATGATGCACGGCATTCCATCTTGCATTGCTTTATAGGCAAGTGCAGGTGTAGGGACCACACCATAATAAATGGGCTCAACGCCAGCTTGTCGGAGGGCAGTTGCACAAGCTACCGCTATGTCAGGACTGCTCGGACGATTATCGATCGCTAGTGCAATCTGAGAAGTTGCGTATCGCTTTTGCATTACGGATATAAAAGCATGAGTAAAAGCCGCACATGCATCTGGAATGAAATCAACAACCAGGCCACGGGCTCCGCTAGTACCAAACGCGATACCACTACCAGAAATAACTTCTCGACTATTTAGCTTCTTATTATTCATTTTCTTCTATTTCTACTCTGCCATAACGATCACTGAGACGAACGATATCATCTCCTCCAAGGTAAGCGCCCGATTGTATTTCTATTACTTCCAGCGGAACCTTACCAGGATTTTCCAGAGTATGTACAACCCCTACTGGTATATAGGTAGATTCATTCTCGGTAACCAAATAGGAGTTATCTCCTTGAGTTACTCTGGCCGTCCCCGCGACTACAATCCAGTGCTCTGCACGATGATGATGCATCTGGGTAGACAGGCTTTCACCTGGCTTCACAGTAATGCGCTTAACTTGATAGCGTTTCCCTTTATCTATGGAATCGTATTTTCCCCAAGGGCGATAAATCTCCCGATGCAAACGATGTTCTGAACGACCAGATTGTTTCAGATTTTCGACAATCTTTTTGACATCTTGAACCTGAGTTTGATCTACAACCAACACAGCATCTTTGGTCTGAACTACAACCAGATTTTTTACACCAACGAGACTGACAAGGCTGTTTTCAGAATAGACATAATTACCGTTGCTGTTGTACTGTAGGACATCACCCTTAAATACATTACCATCTTCGTCTTTTTCTGATATATCCCACAAAGAAGACCATGAACCGACATCAGACCAGCCAGCCGATAAAGGAACGACAACGGCATCCGTTGTGTTTTCCATCACCGCATAATCAATTGATTCACTTGGACAGGCAAGAAATGCTGACTTATCTACCCGGACAAAGTCGAGATCGGGATTAACAGTTCCTACAGCAGTAACACAAGCTGAATAAATATCGGGTCGGAACGTTTTAAGTTCTTGTAGAAAGCGACTGGCGCGAAACAGAAACATGCCACTGTTCCAGTAATATTCACCACTTTGTAAATATTGTTCTGCTGTAACAGTATCTGGTTTTTCAACAAATTGTGCTACTGCAAAGGCACCTTTCTGCTCAGCTCCACGTTGAATATAGCCATATCCAGTTTCTGCATGAGTAGGAACTATACCGAAAGTAACAAGTTTTCCTGCAGTTGCATGGGGAATTGCTTGCTGTACTACCTGTGTAAAGGTTTTTTCATCTCGAATTACATGATCTGCCGCTAAGACTAATAACAGAGGATCTTCATCATTGTCTACGGTTTGAAGAGCGGTAAGTGCTGCTAAGGCAATTGCTGGCGCCGTATTACGCCCTAAAGGCTCTAGGATAATGTTGTGCCCTAATTTGCCTACGTGTCGTAGCTGTTCGGCGACTAAAAAGCGATGTTCTTCGTTGCAAATAACTAAAGGTGATTTTGTTGATAGTTCATTCAAGCGTTGCACAGTTGTCTGCAACATAGTAAATCTACCATCGAGTTTAAGAAATTGTTTTGGGTATAACTCGCGGGAAAGAGGCCATAACCGACTGCCGGAACCACCAGCCATGATGACGGGAACAATTGAACTCATAATATACTCAATTAATTAATAATGAATTTGTTTTTTTGCTTGGAACTCTTGCCACTTATTTTCGACAAAGGAAGTAAATTCCTGAGAAAATCTTGCTTCCGAAAAACGTTCGGCATTTTTCCGGCAAAATTGAGGGTGAAACTGACTAATATTATGTTCAAAATGTTCCACTGCTGAACAGAGTGATTCCACATTCTGTTCTTCGAAAAACAATCCTGTCGGCTTGTCATTTCCTAATGGACGAACTGTTTCGAGAGCACCACCTTTACCAAATGCAATAACAGGGGTTCCACAGGCTTGTGCTTCAACAGGTGTTATACCAAAGTCTTCTTCCGCAGCGAAGACAAATGCTTTGGCCCGTTGCATATGAGATCTGAGTTCTTCAAATGGTTGATAGCCGAGTAAAGTAATATTAGCGTGTCCATCAGCTAGTGCAGCAATCCGTTTGTATTCACTGCCATCACCTATCACAACAAGTTTTTTGTCCGGCATCTTAGTGAAGGCTTCAACTATCAGATCCATCTTTTTATAAGGTACCATTCGTGAAGCAGTAAAATAGAAGTCTTCCTTTTGTTCAATACAAGGGAAGTCTTCTACAGCAACTGGTGGATAGATAACTGTTGCATCACGACCATACACTTTTTTAATTCGTCTAGCGATAAAATAAGAATTAGCAACAAAATGGTCAACACCATTAGCTGTGCGATAATCCCATAGCCGTAATTTATGTAACAGCCATTTGGCGATCCAACCTTTGAAACCTTTATTTAACCCCGATTCTCTTAGGTATTGGTGTTGTAAATCCCATGCGTAACGCATTGGTGAATGGACATAACTGATATGTAATTGATCTGGACCTGTTAGTACTCCTTTGGCAACGGCATGGGAGCTTGATATCACTATATCGGCATGAGAAACATCAAGTTGCTCGATTGCTAAGGGCATTAGTGGTAAATACTTTTGATAGTGCTTCTTTGAACCTGGAATTTTTTGAATAAAAGTAGTTTTGGGATGAATATTATTAAAATGACTACGTTGGGAATCAGTTAAAAAATCAACAACAGAATACATATTGGCAGTGGGATACAAATTCAATATAGCAGAAGATACTTGCTCAGAACCCGCGTAACTCTGTAGCCATTCATGGACCAATACTACTTTTTTTTCATTTAACTTGCTCATTAGCTACTTGCTCCAAAACTTGCTGAATCCGTTCCGCAACCTTATCCCATGTAAACATTTTGGCTCGTACTGTGCCTCGTTCAACTAACATAATTCTTAGATCCTGATCTGTAACTAATTGATTAATTCCATTAGCCATATCATCAATTGAATAAGGATCAATTAACAAAGCTGCATCACTAGCCACTTCAGGCAAGGAAGTAACATTTGATGTCAATACTGGAATCCCACACGCCATCGCTTCTAGGATTGGAAGCCCAAATCCTTCATAAAGCGAAGGAAACAGTAGCCCTAACGCACCGCGGTAAAGGGAAGGAAGATCACTATCATTTACAAATCCGTGAAAAACGATTTTTTCAGATAGATTGAGTTCATTAATCAATTTTATTAATTCAGTGGTTGGGTTACCTGTGAAGAGTAATTTAATACTTGGGTTAATATTGGCTTTTGCAAAGGCTTGAATAAGAGATGGCTCATTTTTATGTAGCTTTCTGTTGCTGACACAAAGTAGATAAGGATGTCCTAATTTTAATGGTTTTACTTTAATATTAAATGAATCATCAACACCGTTTCCGACATTAATAACTTTATGTTCAGAAATACCACTCCACTCTATAATTCTTTTTTTAGAAAACTCTGATACTGTTAATATCCTATTGCTTGTGAAACATCCTCTTTTTATTACGTAATTATAAAAAATTTTTTTTAAAAAACTGCTATTTTCTTTACGATCCAGATGATTTAAATCATGTATGGTGAAAACAAAACTACATTTTGAAGTTAAAGGAGGAATATACCCAGGATAAAAAACAACATTGTTTTTGGAAAACCTTAAAGATTTAAAAGCTAGCAATATAGTTGAAATAGGACTAGAAGGTTTGCATTTAAGATTGAACGCTCCATCCCATTGTCTTCTCTCATATATTTCTCTGGAAAAACGACCGATTCCTCCCATGGAAAACCATGAGTTATCGAACCATATTTTTTTATACATTAGATTTTACCATCACATGTTAATATTTATTTCTAGATTTTAATTAGCAATACAGATAATGCACGTGTTACTTTAATCCTACTTTAGGGTTAAAGTAACACGTGATTCAATACCAAAAGAATCGTAAGTAATGCAATGAAGAAAGGTGGATTTTCATTTTTACTATCAAGAATATATATGATGTCGGGAATGCAATGCTAAAAGATCAATTAAAAGTAATTTTCTATCAGTTTAATATATTTATACTAAAAATCTTCTTTGTGACTAAATATGTTCATCCTTAAAGAAGTCATTTATTTCTTGCTGCAATTGATTATTATTCATAAGCATTGAGAACTAAGTTATATAGAAGGGTAGCTATTATTGTTGGTATTAATATAATTAATTGTATCTTATAGGGTGTTAATGATGGAGGGGCTTTTCTTTATATTATCGTTGCATTTGATTGTCATGTAAAAACCGAGATAAATCCAAGGGTAAAACATATATAATTGAGCTCCGAAAATAAATGGAACAAAAAATAAAACAATAAATACAATTCCAATAATGTCAAATTTAAATAACAGGGATATGATGAAAATAAATCCTAGAAAACCAAAAAGTCCATTTTCTATCAGAAGAGTTAGTAGCCCTCCAAAACCTGTCAAATCCCATTCTTTAACTTCAGGAAATTCACCTCGATATTTTGGGTCGTTTCTTACTAACGAATAAGCTCCTAGTCCAACCCCTACTACAGGGTTATCCAAAAAAATTTTAGGTCCTATATATGATGCAGATATTCTTCCCATGACAAAGTTATTGTCATCAGACCTGTCTTTTAAAATCTCTTTATAATTGTTTATATCTGCTATATAGTTGTAAGCCACCTTATAGATTGTGAATGTTGATACTAGCAAACTAAATATTATAAAAAAAGAAAATCTTATAAAATTTCTTGGAATCAAAAAATTCTTAAGAAACCTATTTTTCATCATAAAATAAACAGTTAATAAAATCGAAATAGACACTATACCTGCTTTTGATTGTGTCAATCCCATGGCTAATGTGAATGTTAGTATATATACTATTTTCCTGTTTCCAACTAACTCCAAAAAAAGTAATGTGCTTATGAAAAGTCCATAAGGACCTCCTTCTACGTAAAAACCCCTCAGTCTATGCACTTCCCCGTAACTTACAAAGTTAGTTTCCATGGTTAGGTCAATGAAAAAAATAATGAGTATTGATATTGTTAAATAAAAGTTATACCTAATGAACTTTGATATAAGTGAACTTCCATTTTCCTTTCTATCCATTGCTAAATTCATTATAACTATTGCAGTTGAAATGCAGAGTATTAATTCTACAAATCTAACTAGTGATATAATATACTTTGATTTTAGACCACCATAGTTTGAATATAAAGACGTTGGAAAAGAAGCAACAATAAAAGAAAAGAATAATAGAAAAATGAAAAATAATATTGGATGAATAAACTTTTTATTGACTCTACGAATGAAAAATGGAGAGATCGATAAAGCGAATAGTTCCCATAATTTTAATCCTCCAATAGTAACATTTGTAAATTGACTCCCAATTGCATAAATAAAAATTATAAGTGATGAGTATTTAATAGAGAATGTATTCATTTATATAGCCCGCAAATCCTAGGTAACCGTTCGCCAGCACTTCTTGACAAACTATATTCTTACTATCTTTAAATTATATGTGACATAAAAATTCAAATTTAAGGTAGCATTACTGCAATTTCGCATAACTAGAAAATAAGTAATACTTAGTTATGGAAGGCCAGTGTATGGTTACTCTGAGGGAACCTACAACAAAGCATGTGTATGCTGCTGAATTTGTTCAGAGGATAGAAGCAGATCTGTCTCATAAATAGGCGGTTTCAATAATGACGACCAGTATTGCTTCAGCCGGATATTGAGTAGTGGTTCTGACGTGGCTTTTCCCTCCTTATTTGCATAATTACTCCAACTTATATGTATGAATTAGGAAATGTTTTCTATACAGTTTGTGTAACTGTGTCTTAAGATCTTAGCTATATTCGTTCATATTAGTGAATTGAATTAATAATTAAAATTTTCAATGGGGCACTTAAATCTTTTCTCAAAAAAAATATGTTATATTGCTATTTCCATCGTTTGGTGATATCAACGTCAATGAATTTGATAGAGTCAGTTTTGATATTCTCCTGAAATTGAATTCACTGAGTACAAAGGTGACAGAGTTTCCGATGAATAAAAGAATCGGTCATCGTATCACTGCATATTTATATTAAACATAATACGTAGACACGTTTTCATTTTTTCGAACTCTTTTCTTCTGGCCCGATTTATGGCTACGCCGAATAATGAAAGCCAAACGAATATATAGAATTTTGGAAAGAATTTTCTTGTGACTATTAATCTATTTCTTATGGAGTAATAATCAGCAATATTATTTTTTCCACCACCAGTACTTGCTCCCTCCTTATGATAAACATGACTTTCTGAACAAACTCCGATTAGAAATCCTTTTGATTTTGCTCGCAAACAGATATCCAATTCTTCAAAATAAAGGAAATAATCTTCACTTAATAAGCCAACATTATTGAGGCATCTTTTAGTGAGAAACATGGCAGCACCAACGACATAATCTATTTTTTCGGCAACTTCATTGTCATTATACTTTATAGAAGCATTTTGCATCCACGCATATTGTTTTGTAGTGCATAACAATTTATTATGTATTCCCCCTAAACTTTGCATCTTGGTTCTGTCATCGAAAAGTATAAGGCGAGAACCGCATATTCCTATTTCAGAGTTACTCTTGCATTTTATTATTAGTTCTTCGATTGCAGATGGATGAACTTCCGTATCGTTATTTAAAATCCAGACATACTCCATATCAGTTTGATTTAACGCAAACAGTATACCTATATTATTTCCACCTGCATATCCAAGATTAGAACCTGATTGGATTAATAAAATTTCTTTATTTCTTTGACATTTATGTTTTTTGATATTTTCAATGGATATTTCAAAAAAATTAGTTGGATTACCTGCAATAATAGGTAATTCATACTTTAATTTCAAATAAGAATTATCTGTTGATTTATTATCAACAACTATAATATTATAATTATCATAGTTTGATTTTAGTAGGCTTTTAACACATGAAATAGTATCTTCGGCACCATTCCAGTTTAGCACAATTATATATATCATAACCTTATTTCCAACTAAGAGTCTACTTCGATAGGACAATATTCTAAATAATCACATTACAAGCCAAATAAAGCACGGATTCATAATTTTAAACACGCTTTTTCTAACGAACCAAAATACGAAGAAAGGCAATTGAGTCAGCTATACTATACTCAATAAACTTGGATATGTATGCCAAGAAATTGATATTTCATTGATTTTTTTAAAGATTCTTTATTAAAATAAAACAGCATCTTGAAGTTAAATTACTATATGAGTTCTTTCAACAACGACTCACTTTGAGATCGTTTTTCCCCTGATAGAGCTCTTATTCTCCTTATTCTCCTTATTCTCCTTTTTCTCGATTGTATACAGGGTGTATAAGCGTGTGCTTTTAACCTTTTTTCAACCAATTTGTATCATAAACCTTATCCAGATGAAGCGAAACTTCATAACTATGTCGTTCTGACTATACCAGTCTAACTTGAAGATGCCGATTTTAAAATCTGAAAGTTGTCAGTTAGTCGAGTCGTGAGTTCTTTCGCCTTTTCTAGCAAAGTGACATGACAAAAGTAACGAAGGGTTTCACGGAATGTCTTCGCATCCGGAAAATAGACATTGTTACACACCTCATTCATATATTTCCATAATTGCTCTATAGGATTAAGGTTTGGGCTGTAAGCAACTGTCTTGAACATAAAAATTATGGCGCAACGTGATGGTAAGATTCATTCCATTCTTCGTTCTTTCTGAGCATTGCATTCAGGATAGTCAGCAACTTACGCATACAGGCAACCAGCGCCACTTTTTTGGCTTTTCCGGCGGCAAGCAGACGCATGTAAAACGCCTTTATCACTGGATTAAATCGGGTACAAGCGCAGAGATGTACAGTGCTGTTCTTACCCCAGCCCTGCCGCCAAAAATGGTTCGCCGACCGCGCATAGTGCCTGAGTCGCGGTTTACGGGCGCAACACCCACAAGTGCGCTGATTTCACGCCGTGAGAGGTGACCCAGTTCCGGAACCTCAGCCAACAAGGCGGCAACCGTCATAGTGCCAACACCTTTAACGCTGCTCAACCGTTCAGAAAGCGCTTTAAAGTGGCTCTTGAGATGCGGGTTCATGTCTGTATCGATTCGGGCAAGTTCACTTTCCAGCGCTTTGATAATGATATTAATGCTTTTTCTGTTTTGCGGATGGGAAGGGTACAGCCGGTTACGTTCAGCCACCAACACCGTAATTAACTGGCGTCTGCGCACCACCATAGCCGCAAGAATCTGACGTTCAGCGTCTGGCAGAGCCCGGATAAAACGTTCCCGTTCCGGATGACGATTAATGACCTCCGCCATCTGTGCGAGTACTCTGGCGTCAATACGGTCAGTTTTTGCCAGATATCCCATCACACGGGCAAAGCCACGTGCCTGTCTGGGGTTAATAACAGCAACGTCAAAGCCTTCTGCCTGAAGCGAGCAGGCCACGGCGGCTTCAAGCCCGCCAGTGGCCTCCATCAGAATCAGCGCAACGAAATGCGTTCTCAACGCAGCAAGAATGGTATCAAAACATCAGAGTCGTTACTTGCAGTGAACTGTGCAAACTCATGACTGGCAGCGATGTCCAGTATTGCTTTAGAAACATCAATTCCCACACGGAGTGGATTTGGCAGACTCATTATTACCCCTCCTTGCAAATACGTTATGGAGTACGGACAACTGTTCGGGTTTCAGATGGTATGCGCCAATCGCTTACAGACGGGCTAGGAACCCTAGGCGGCATCAGGCTGCATACACCGCACCAAATCTAATCGTATTTATTTTAACCTACATTTAAGATACAAGGCGGCAGGTAATACAATTCAATATTAAGGACATACGTAATCTCTTTCACTAATTCTGCCCAGTGGTAACCTGCACCATCCAGAATAATATGGTTTTTTTGCGAAAGCGGGTAAGTTTCCCGGATTGCCCCGAAAAAATACGCGATGTTTTCAGCATTGATACTCGGATATTCACGGATCACCGTGTCTTCAATGCGTTGTAAATTGAGGGCATCCAGAGTATTGAGACGGGTACGACTACCTGTGGTTTCGACCCCTTTACCTGATTTTTTCCTGCTTTCATCCAACCATAGCTGAATTTTGTGGACTAGGGAGGATGCACCGCATCAATAAATAGGTTCGGTTCATTCTGACCCGCCCGGTTTTTCAGAGACAAGTAGTCATCAATAAATTGTTGCTGCTTATCCGCATCGAATTTATGAGGAACTTACTTGGGTTTTTTGTAGTTGAAACTCTGGCAATGAAGCCATTTCGTCATTCCACCCTCGCTGAAAGGCACCTGCCAATGTGATCGAACATAGGGCACAACTTGAGTTGTAGTATGCACCAAATTTGCCGTTAAATAATCAATCAGGTCAGCGGGTTTTTCGGCAGAGAGATGGCTTTCAGAACCGCCATTTTCCGAGGTGAGCTTTTCCTGAACGATGAAGTTTTTTAGGTGACGGCTGACCGTACTTTCATGAATACGCAAGACCTAGGCGTGTCCAGCCCTTTGATGCCAACAGCACGACCTTGATGTGATCATAGACTCGACTATCACGAGTGGTATCATGCATCAATTCGAGGGTACGTTTTTGTTCTGGTGTCAGATGAATTTTCATGGTTGCAAGTATGATCTGGTTTGGATAAGAAATTAAGCATTTTCAATGGTGATTGGTATAGAAATTGATATTTAGATTCGAGTTTTGAGCGATTCAGCTAAAGCAATAGAATACATGATATAGTTTTGCACAAAATATATTTAATACTGCATTTTTCATAATTAGAAATTATCTTTTTTTGATTATTTTAGCAGGTATTCCACCAACCATAGTGAATGGAGGTACATTAGTATTTACAACTGATTGAGCCGCAATAATAGCACCTTTGCCAATTTTAATGTTGCCAAGGATTACAGCGCCATCACCAATCCAAACATTTTCTTCGATAAATATCGCTCCTTTGGAAACCAATGGGCGTTCATTTGGCCTGATAATGAATTCTTTTTCGAGATCTTCAGTATAACCATGAGAATGATCTGTGATTATAACTTTAGAACCTATTAAGCATCCTGAACCAATTACAATGGAGTCTAAAGCGGTAATATGAGACCAATCAGATATGCTTACATTATCACCAAATTCTATTTTTGAGTTATCATTAATTGGTTGTATCCATGTTCCTTGACCGGAAGAAAAATTGTCACCAAAAATGATTTTCTCATGGTTAAGTATCCTAGAGCTTCTCCAATCTATATTGATTTTTTTTCTATATAGAAAGGATAGTAACAGATTTAATAATTTGTTTTTTAATCTATATGATAATGAGATAAAAATATAGAAAAATTTGATCATAAGTACTACTCAGTTAAATTTTAATATGTCTTCACAAGGGAAAATTATTCTTAGGTCAATTGGTTGGGCTTGTGAGATAATAAGATAATATTATTTGAAACTATTTATAATACATGAAAATATAAAGTACATATCTTCAATGGAAGACAGATTTCTCAACTTGTTATATATATTCTTAATGTATATAATTTTTAATTTAGTTTTCATCTTTATTAAGATAGCTAGAAAGATCCCGTTGTTTTATCTTACTTTCGCCATCGTGCATGATGAAAAAATCACTAGCTTTTAACATTGTTAGAACTTGGTTTTTATCATACACACCATTCCCAACTAAATTATATTCTTCAGAATTATATTTCAACCAAAGAAGATCGACTGTTTCTTTATCTATTAAATAGAAAAATTTAGTTATGAAATCATAATAGCTATTATGATCAATGCTATCACATACACCAATATTCTTAGCTAAATTTCTATGAACGAATATTTCAGCTACATTTTCCTCAACGATGTCCCGAACTTTATACTTGGTTTGGGCAAATTCATATGCAGTTCGGGTTCTTTTATCATCAGTGAATGACCACATCTTAATTAAATCATCTGTCAACCCAAATTGAAACATATCACACATTGACCAAGGACGAAACTTACACACGGACATTGTAAGTTCGATTATTCTGTTTTCTATAAAATTATTTGGATACGGAGGATTATTAACAAGAATTTTTCTAAAAAATGGTAGAGTTGTCCAAGAGTAAAACCTTTGATCAGTTCGAGTTTTGAGAGCATATTTACACTTCAATTTTCTGGCTTGCATCAACCCCTCGAGTGTTGTCTTTTTTTGTAAGTTTATATTATGCGAACCACTTATTTTTGGTTTTTTGTTTAAGATAACATAGGATTCATTCTGTAACTTACAAATAATATCTGTATTGGAATCATCCCAGGTTGATACAATTATATTTATATTATTATAAAATTTTTTATAGAGTAGTACAGTTTCGTATGTGAAGTCTCTTTCAGAAGCTATTGGACCTTGAATTATAATAGCGAAATCCGAGAAATCGACATTATCGGTATCCCATATATGTTCTACTGGAACATCTTTAGCTTTGGCCGGTCTTTTATGATGAGAAAAAAAATATTTAGATTTTGATCTTTTATTAATAGAATAGATAACGAAATCTTGAAGTTTATCCAGAAAGAAAACAATTAACGGAGAGAAAAAACAAATAATAATTTCTAAAGATTCTTTAATTTTTTGTCTTCTCTCGTATTTAATTTTCATTATATCTTTTACCTATTGAATATAAATTAGAAATATAAGAAGTGATAATGTATATAAGTAATGATATGCAGATTACAAATGTTTTATAAAAAGTATTTGTAATAATTTCATATTTACTGTCATCTAAAATAATAAATAAAAGTGTTGAAATAAAAATGACTCCTCCTCCAAGAGGGAGTAATTTAAAGATAAGCCATTTATTGAATTTAAAAAAAGTTAGTGCTCTCTTGATATTAAAAATTTCACAACTTATTGACTGAGATAAGAGAACTCCGCCTATAGCGCCCTCTAAACCATATAATTTAGAACCTAAAAAACTAAACAATACTGAGAATATACCAGCAACAGCTGTAATTTTGATATAATTTGTTTCTCGGCAACTAAAACAAGCTGAAGTCAAAGTTGCTTGTATAGATTCAATATAGATGAGAAGTGAAAAAAATAGGAAACAAATAAATCCAATAGTGCTGATATTAGGTTTTATAAAATGTATAATTTCATTACCAAATGCATTTAAAAATAAACATCCGATCAGGGCGATAATCGATACTTCAAAAATAACACTCATTATTTCTTTGTTAAATGAACCAGCCCCATTTCTTGCAAAATTTTGAGACCATTTCGGTGAGTTCAGTTGTATAGGTATGTTACATACAGCAAGTACACCAAAGAATAGTTGATAAATTATAGAGTATTTTACAACATCTTCTGCTGCTAGGGTAAATGATATGACATAGATTGTCGAATTAAATACAAAAAGTGAAGGTACGTAGGTTAATGTCCAATCTCGCAAATTTGGGAAAATTTTTCTTATAATTTTCTTGTCATAATGGTAGTTCCATGCTTGATATAAATCTTTTCTACTTATAAAACAACTCAAGGATATAATAACTAAAGATTGAAACAAAATAGCAATATGTAGAGAGTATATATTAAATTGTAAATATAAAAATGCATATACACTGAATAGGAATATTAATGAAGATAATAGTCTAATTGTTTTTTCTATTAAAGCACTTATATTGACAAAAACAAGTGATAGAAGAATGTTGGAAAATATTCTTAAACAAGATAAGGTTACAAATAGACATATTAATGTGGTTATTTTATTAATGCCTGTTATGCTTATTGTTAGTGAAGGTATTACAAGTAGAAGAATAACTGTTCCCGAAAACGTAAGTAAAGTTTTAATTATAGTATAATTAAAATTTTCGGGTTTAGATATTTCACCCTTTTTAGCAATTGAAACTTCTCGAATAATAGCTTGTGATATACCAAAATCAAATATAGATATATAGGGTATCAACGCAGCAAGCAATACCCAAGTTCTCATCTCTGATATATCGAGAAAGTGAGCTGCAATTTTTATTGTTAATATACCTTGTATTGTTTGAATAGCAATACATAGAAGAGATACTATACGCGTTAACAATTGCTTCTACCTTATCTATGATGATGCAAAAAATTGTAATATTCATCTGGGGTACCACAGAAAATAACATTTTCTCGCTCAACTATATTGAATTTTATTTTACTTCCTTTTTCTATTAAATAATTATACATGGGAGCAATATAAAGTTCGTTATTTGTCCACTCTTGAGAGGGTAAGCTTGCCATGAAATCAAAAGTATTAATATAATCAGCTGCTTTAGAAAAATGATATAATCCTGTAGAGCATAGATTAGAAACAGGCACTTTTTCAGTAGTTAGTTCAACAAACTCGGATTTATCATCAGGTTTTACATATGACCAATTATTACCATTGCCTATAAAAACCTCAAGATAGCCATCTACATCAAGCTTATTCTTAGGATAAATGAAATTAGGTCTGAATGTGTCTATGTTAAATATAGTGATTGAATCATTTAGGAGCTGATTTCCTAAATTTTTAAGAGCTAGCGCTGCTGTTTCTGCTTGCCCCCTTGTTGTGGATTCTAAGATATGAATATAGTAATCCTTTATACCAAGTTGTTTGATTTTATCAGTTACAAATTCAGGGGTATCATATATATCACGAATAATAAAAATAAACTTTTTTGACTGGAAGTAATTAGAAAAACTTAGTATGGAATGTTCAAAAAGCGTTTTCCCATGGGCATCTAGCATATACTTTGGTTTATCGAAACCGGCTGAGAAAAAACGCGAACTTGAACCAGCCATTGGTATTATTATCATAATTATGCCTCATTGAATTCTTTGAACAATCTAAATGCATTTGCTAAAAGTGCATATTGTCTTCTTTGATTATCATTATGTAGTGGCAACATAGATATAAAAAGATGGACTTGCATAGCACAAAGAGCTTTATAAGAGATATTATATTTTTCGTTTATTAACAAAACGAAATTACTTTGTATTTGGCTAATATCTTTATTTAGATTAATTGTAAAGTTAATATTTCCTGATGTGGTATCGACATTAAAATCATAGAACCCTGAAATAATCCAATCGTATAATCCAATAACTGAATGTGCTAATTTTGTTATATCATAATATATGCTTCCATATATTGTTAAATTACCTTTTGCATCTATTCCTCTTGGGTCAATAACTTTTATTCTATCAGTTCTAAAATCATATAGAATATTGCTAAAACAAAAATCTCCGTGAATGATAGATTTATTTCCGACTGGGATACCATCAATAAAATCTTCTGTTTTACTTATTATTGTTCTTAAAGATATTGGTTTGTCTGAGTTTAAACTCCATTCTTTATCAATGGAAAATTTTTGCTCTTTTAAGAATATATCTATTCGTGAACGGGTTTTATCAGAAAATAGACTTTTTAAACAATCGGAACCTGAAGTTTTTTTCTCAAATTTATGGCAGTCATCTATAAATGTAAAACATTTTTTTATAATTTTATCCCAAATTGTAGGTTCGATCTCTGAAAAAATATATAGTTCATTTAAAGGCGTATTATATAAATATTCTAATTTATATGAATAATTACCGTGATCGTCAATGTTATCACCTAAATATTGAGGTGTATAAATTTTCAATTGGAGGGGAATAGAGGAAAACCAATTAGCTTCTGCTTTAATCTTTAGATTGTTGCTACTTCTCTTTTCAATATAATCTCTATTTATCTTTAAATCATTAAAAGCTCTTTGAGTAGTGAATTCAGCTTTTGACTGATAGTACTTATTTATATGTCCAAAGTCATACCAATTTAAATTTTTTTGTACCTCCAATGTCTTATTTTTGTTGTATATTTTTATACCTTCAACAAAATCCCATCTTGCCTTTATTATTGATCTGATAAGTAATCCTGGATCAGATATAGAAAAATATCCTGCTATTATACTTTCATTTTCTTCGAAAGAACCCCATGTGTATCCATCATTTTTTTCTGATGTAACGATAATATCTTCACCCCAAGGTATAGGTTTTATTAAGGTATCTCCAAATAGTATTTTGAGAGTTTGAGAGTCCTTAAATATTATGCTATTAATTGCAGTGACTAAAGATTCACCTAAGGTTATACTATCAGGTAAATAAATTATTTCGATATTATTTTTAACAAACCATATTTTATCATCATGTGATAGTTTATAGCTTTCAGGAAGAGATATATAAATATCTTCGTTCTTTTGTGCTAGTTCAACCTGGTATTTATAGAGTCTTTTATTGCCAAGAGGTAATAGACAAGGGGGAATATCACCAAACTCAGCTTTTAAATCTTGCCCAACATAGGCGGCTGACATTATTAATAACATTTTAAAGGTTAATTAGTTTAGATATTTCATTTTCAGAAAGTTTGACAAATTCGTCCGGTCTTATTGCTTTATCATCTACATAAAAACCATCAGTCCCACACCACGGTTTTCCTACCACAATTTCA
The DNA here is from genome assembly GCF_963866145.1 of Xenorhabdus sp. NBAII XenSa04. Classification (NCBI taxonomy): domain Bacteria; kingdom Pseudomonadati; phylum Pseudomonadota; class Gammaproteobacteria; order Enterobacterales; family Morganellaceae; genus Xenorhabdus; species Xenorhabdus sp. NBAII XenSa04. The sequence continues at coordinate 50,794 of NZ_CAWMEB010000411.1, read as the reverse complement.
TCATATGGAACACTATGTTTATTTAACCATTCAGTAATTATAGGAATTGTGTGAATATTTATCTTTCCTATATTGCCATCAAAAGAGTTCATATTTCTTGCAGTATGGATAACTATATAATATCCAAGTTTTTTAAAACTCAAAAGTCTTTCAATTACATCCAATCTAGGTGATACATTCTGATAATCCCTTGTATCAGTATTTGTTAATGTACCGTCTAGATCAATTATAATTTTCTTCATATTATTATGAGACATAGTATCCTCAAATTTGTGATAGTTAGGTATGATTTGTCTAACTAAGAATCAAAATAAATCGGCTAAATTAAATAGAGATGCCTTTTCATCTTTTGAAGAAAGTTTTAATTTAGTGTTATTTGGCCAGTCAATAGATAATAAATCATCATTCCAGATGATACTTCTTTCATGGCTAGGAGTGTAATAATTAGTTGTTTTATAAAGAAACTCAGCTGTGTCACTGAGTGTTAAGAATCCATGAGCAAATCCCTCAGGGATCCAAAAATGGCGTTTATTGTCAGCACTCAGATTAACCCCAATCCATTGCCCAAATGTGGGAGAATTCTTGCGAATATCAACAGCTACATCAAAAACTTCGCCTGATATACACCGCACCAGTTTCCCTTGAGTGTAAGGTTCTAACTGATAATGAAGCCCACGTAATACTCCTTTACTGGATTTAGAGTGATTATCTTGAACAAATGTTACGGAGCGTCCAACAGCTTCTTCAAAGACTTTCTGATTGAAACTTTCGAAGAAAAAACCGCGCTCGTCTCCAAATACCTTAGGTTCGAATATTAATACATCAGGGATTGCTGTTTTAATTACATTCATCGGGGGAAATCTCTGGATATGAGGATTGAGAAGGGTCTTACCTACTAATTTGATTGCTGATCTCTTTCCACTATTTTTAGCAGATATTGACCATAGTCGTTCTTAGCCAGCGGAGTAGCCAGTTTTTTGAGCTGAGAAGCATTAATAAACTTTTTACGGTAGGCAATTTCTTCAGGACAGGCAACTTTTAGTCCCTGACGTATTTCAATAGTTTGGATAAAATTACTTGCTTCTATCAGGCTTTGATGAGTACCAGTGTCTAGCCAGGCATAACCACGTCCCATCATAGCTACCGATAATTCGTTTTGTTCAAGGTAGAGGCGGTTAATATCGGTAATTTCTAGTTCACCTCGTTCGGAAGGAGTGAGACTTTTAGCCATTTCTACCACGCGGTTGTCGTAGAAATAGAGCCCAGTCACTGCATAGTTACTTTTAGGTTTCAGCGGCTTTTCTTCCAGAGAGATGGCTTTTCCTTCTTTATTAAACTCTACTACACCATAACGTTCAGGATCATGTACATGGTATGCAAAAACTGTTGCGCCGTTGGTTTTTTCAGAGGCCTGTTCCAGCTGCTTTTGTAGATCATGACCGTAGAAGATATTATCTCCTAAAACTAGAGCGCAATTGTCTTCACCAATAAATTCCTCAGCAAGGATAAATGCCTGAGCCAAGCCGTCGGGGCTTGGCTGCACTTTGTATTGAAGATTAAGTCCCCATTGATTGCCATTCCCCAGCAATTGTTCAAATCGGGAAGTATCCTGAGGTGTACTGATAATAAGAATGTCCCTAATCCCAGCTAGCATCAATGTGCTTAAGGGATAGTAGATCATAGGCTTATCATAGATAGGCAGTAGTTGCTTACTTACTGACATCGTGACAGGATAAAGGCGGGTGCCAGATCCTCCTGCCAGAATAATACCTCGGCGTGTTGTCATATTGTTTAACTTACTATTATAAAATGAAAATATTGCAGTGCTTTAACTTATTGTCCCAGAATTTCGGTTAGCATGCGATCTACTCCTATCTTCCAATCAGGAAGTATTAGATCAAAAGATTGCTGAAATTTGTCGGTATTGAGTCGAGAATTATGTGGACGTTGTGCTGGGGTAGGGAATGCGGAAGCTGGTATTGGCTTAATTTCTTTGATAGCTAGTTCAGCACCAGTCTTTTGCGCCTGTTCAAATATGTATTGAGCATATTTAAACCAGGTGGTCTCACCTGACGCAATTAAATGATAGAGTCCAGCTAATTCTGGCTTCTGCTGTGTTACTCGGATCGCATGGGCTGTGCAATCAGCTAGTAACTCAGCCCCTGTTGGTGCTCCGAATTGGTCATTGATGATAGAGAGAGTTTCTCGTTCTTTGCCTAGTTTTAGCATTGTTTTAGCAAAGTTAGCTCCACGAGCTGCATAAACCCAACTGGTGCGGAAGATAAGATGTTTTTTACAATGAGTTTGTACTGCAATTTCACCGGCTAGCTTAGTCTCTCCATAAACATTGAGGGGAGCAGGAATATCATTTTCATGCCAAGGTTTCTCTCCACTACCATTAAATACATAGTCAGTGGAGTAATGTACTAACCAAGTTCCTAGTTTTTGAGCTTCTTTGGCAATAGCCTCTACACTGCGAAAATTTAACAGTTCGGCTAGTTCTCGCTCTGATTCTGCCTTATCCACTGCCGTATGTGCAGCTGCGTTTACGATTACATCAGGCTTCAGTAACTGGACAGCTTTTGCAACGCCCTCTGGATTGCTGAAATCACCGCAGTAATCATTCGAAGTGAAGTCAAGTGCTGTAACCTTTCCCAAAGGTGCCAATGCACGTTGCAACTCCCATCCTACCTGTCCATTTTTACCAAATAGTAGTATATGCATTATTGGTTTTCTCCATAATGCTGGTTAACCCAAGACTGGTAAGCACCACTTTTCACGTTTTGGACCCAAGCCTGATTATCTAAATACCAATGGATGGTTTTACTGATACCTTCTTCAAAGGTTTCTTGTGGCAGCCAACCTAAATCATCATTAATTTTACTGGCATCAATAGCATAACGACGATCATGACCGGGGCGATCGGCTACGTAAGTAATTTGCTCCTGATAGGAACCTTGAGATTTTGGCTTAAGTTGATCAAGGAGTTTACAAATGGTTTGTACTACCTCAAGGTTTTTCTTTTCGTTATGGCCGCCAATATTGTAGGTTTCACCAACTTTTCCCATAGTAACTACTTTGTAGAGAGCTTTGGCGTGGTCTTCAACATACAACCAGTCTCGAATTTGGTCACCTTTACCATAGATAGGCAATGGTTTTCCTTCTAATGCATTCAGGATAACGAGGGGAATTAACTTTTCTGGAAAATGGTAAGGTCCATAATTGTTGGAGCAGTTGGTAACTATTGTTGGTAACCCATAAGTTCTGTGCCACGCTCTAACTAAATGATCGCTGGAGGCTTTCGACGCTGAGTATGGGCTACTTGGAGCGTAGGCTGTATTTTCAGTAAATAAAGGAAGGGAAGAATGTTCTGGAAATTCGTCTGGGTGAGGTAAATCACCATATACTTCATCTGTTGAAATATGGTGAAAAATAAATTTATTTTTTTTGCTTTCGGGTAATTTTTGCCAGTAATTTCGAGTGGCTTCCAGAAGAGTGTAAGTACCAATAATGTTGGTTTCAATAAAATCACTAGGGCCACTGATTGATCGATCAACATGGCTTTCCGCAGCTAAATGCATAATAGCATCGGGCTGATGTTGCTCTAATATTTTATCTAATTTGTTTCGATCGCAAATATCTGCTTTTTCAAATGAATAACGCGGACTATGGTCAATTTCTTTGAGTGATTCTAAATTACCTGCATAAGTAAGTTTATCAACATTAACAACATTATCATTAGTATTGTTAATAATATGTCGAATTAAGGCAGAACCAATAAAACCTGCCCCACCAGTTACTAGAATTTTCATTTTTAAGTTTTTCAGCTGATTTTAGGATCGATGCAGAATTTGGAAAGGAATGTTTATAAAAGAGATATTTTATGCTTGATTAAAGCTACCGCACTAGGTTACGGCTCCCAGAGTGCTCATCATTAATCATAGATTAGTTATCTAGTTGATATAAAAATATTTTTTACAAATGTAAAGAACTATATGAGTAATTTTCATTAATCCGCGACGAGAGTAGACTCTCAATGCCTCAAGGTCAAGCATAATAGTCTTTTTTTTTAAATTATTACATACTGTTATTAACTAAATTTCGGTCAGGGCGCCATCTACCTACCGCCCATGCAACGGTAACCAAATCACCAACCGTAGCCCCCCTAAAGGGCTATCTTCTGCTTTAACCCAACCTCGATGCTGTTCTACCGCAGTTTGTACTATCGCTAACCCCAATCCAGTTCCGCCTGATTCTCTATCCCTCGCTTCGTCTGTCCGGTAAAACGGGCGGAAGATATGTTCACGGTCTTCAGGGTTGACCCCAGGGCCATCATCATCAACTGTAATCGTCACGCCATGATTATCAGCTTTAAATGCAACAGCGATATGGCTGCTGGAATAGCGAAGGGCGTTGCGGACGATGTTTTCTAGCGCACTGCCAAGTACTGCCGGGTTGCAGTAAATAGTCCATGAACCAGGGGGAGAAACGATATCCAGCATTTTGTTCATCTGTTCGACTTCAAATTTGGCATTCTCCAATATGTCATTCCATATCTCACTGGCTTTGACATTTTCACGCAGTAACTCGTTCTTATGTTGGTTGCGGGAAAGTATTAAAAGGTCATTAATCATGCCATCCAGACGCTGAGTTTCTGTTTCAATTCGCTCTAGTTCTTTGCTTTCTCCATGACGGCGGCGTAGCAATGCTGTTGCAAGTTGTAAACGGGTAAGGGGAGTGCGTAATTCGTGCGAAATATCGGATATCAGCCGTTGTTGGGCGGTTACCATTCTTTCTAATGCACTGATCATCTGGTTGAAACTGCTGCCAGCAGCCAGAAATTCTTGTGGGCCTGATTCCAGTTCGGGATGTTGTCTTAGGTTACCTTTTGCCACTTCATCTGCCGCGTTTTTTAACTTACGGGCAGGTTTTGCTAAACTCCATGCCAGCCATAGGAGTAGTGGTGCACTGATTAACATGGTTGCCGCAGGCAGCAGGAAAGGGCGATCAAACATCAAATTAATAAAATCTGATTGTGGGCTGCCTGCCGGCCGAAGCTGGTAGAGATGATAGTAATCTCCACCATCACGTATTGAAAATGGCCCAAGTATTTCTATGCGACCATATTTTTTCTTTTTAGGATGGTCTGTATTGTCAGATTGGCCGAGGAAATTGCGAACAACCTGCATAAAATTTTTCTCATGACCAACGACACGCCCTTCAGTAGTAGCAAGATATAAGAATTGATCTGGTGGTGCCCATTGGGCAATGGCGCGATCTAGCCTGAGCCACCAGAATAGATCATTGGGTGGATAACGAGTTAATTCTTCTCCAATATGTTTGGCTATCTGGTTGCCTTGCTGATATTCACTGTCTAATAGTGGGGTTAATTGCCTTGAATCCAGTTTGGGCACCATTAGCGCGACCATCAAAACGAGCGCCAGCGTTAGCCAGAAAATGGCAAATATGCGGGCTGTTAGGCTATTGATCATTTCGCTGAAACCATTAAATATCCGCGTCCACGTAACGTTTTAAACCAAGGTAATTCATCAGTCCGGTTGGGTAATTTACGACGAAGGTTAGAAATATGCATGTCTATGGCTCTGTCAAAAGGTGTGAGTCGTTTTCCTAATACTTCTTGACTTAAATGTTCACGGGAAACAACTTGCCCCAAATGTTGAGCCAATAAGTAGAGAAGTGTGAATTCTGTTCCAGTTAAATCCAGAATATTGCCATCAAAGCTAGCTTCCTGGCGTCCAGGGTTGAGTTGCAGTTTATCGACTTCGAGCACAGGTGTACCGTTGTCAGCTTGTTGTTCGTTCCAGTTGGAACGACGTAAAATCGCACGTATACGGGCTACCAGTTCACGATCGTTAAAAGGCTTAGGTAAGTAATCATCTGCCCCCAGTTCTAACCCCAGAACGCGGTCTAAATCGCTTCCTCGAGCCGTTAACATAATAACGGGAGTTTGGTGGTATTGACGTAGCTCCTTCAATGTCTCGATGCCGTTTTTACGTGGCATCATGATATCCAGTAGTAATAGGTCAATTGAAGAATCGATAAATTGTAATGCCTGCTCACCATCATGGGCGATCACTACACTGAATCCTTCCATTTCTAGTAATTCTTTTAACAAAGATGTTAGTTCGCGGTCATCATCAACTAATAATATCTTATGCATTCATTCTTCCTCCAAGAGCAAAATACGATAACAAATTTTGCTATTCCATGACTTTACGTACTTTTACATGCTCTGACGCTAGTTTGCAGCCATAAGGCTATATTACCCGCACTGAATCGAATAGTACTATTCGATAAAGCGAGGGATTATTAAATGCGTAAAATAGCAACATTAGCTTTAGCGTCAATGTCTGTGTTTGGAACAGCAATGGCCCTAGCTGAAATTGCTGATGCGTATAATGTCTCCGAGGCTGATTCCTCACTGTTTTGTCTGCCATACGATAAGGGTGATTCTGGTTATTACCAACGTAACTATAACTATAGTTGTGTCTTTGGGGGAATTACATTAACTGAACAGCAACGACAGCAGATGTGGGATTTGGTGAAAAAACGGCATCTGCATGAGCAAGTAAGAGCGGATATACAGGCAGAACGTTGGAAGATGTATGATCTTCTGACTGCAAAGAATTTTGATGAAGCTGCGGTAAGATCGCAGCTTGAAAAAGTAGTAAAGCAGAATATTGATCTCAGTGTAGAAATAGCGCGTATTCGTCATCAGATGTATCAATTGCTGACATCGGAGCAAGGACAACAGCTCCGAAAGTGTTATAAAGCGCGAATTATTCGGGAATTGAACTGATTCTGTTATACCTATATGACGTGAAGTAACATCAATAACAATTTTCCTTGCCATAGACACCATCCCTGTCTTTCAGCCCCCTTGAGGGGCTTTTTTTTGTCTTCATATAGGGTATATCATAAGTTGTTTTCCTACTGATAATTTATGAGAAATAGCTTGCGGGTTACTGGATTTAATTGAATTTATTAGCTGTTTACACATCATGTATAGGCTATCTGAAGCCTTGTCATATCTGAATAGGCCATAGGCCTGTTGTTATCTCAAACAATCTTGATTATCTTACCTTCTTGCAAGCCCTTAATTAAACAAATCTTATCACTGTTACTCTATATAAAAATAAATAGGGATAGGGATACCCTGTATGAAAAAAACTCATAAAATTAGCTTCCTGTCAAAATGTATGGGGGCGATGTTATCGGGCCTATGTCGTATCTTGACTGGTGTGCGGGTGCGATGGATAGGTTGTCAGCCTTCGACCAAAAGTCGTATTTATTATGCTAATCACACCAGCCACCTTGATGGATTAGTGATTTGGTCTGGGCTCCCTTCTGCGTTGCGTCATCTGGTTCATCCCGTTGCGGCCCGTGATTATTGGGATAAAACCCGTCTACGTCGTTATCTGATGCATAAGATATTTTGTGCGGTTTTAATCGAGCGCCAAGGCGAGAATACTCACAAAGAAGAAGTTCTTGCGCCGTTGACGGGGATTCTGGAGCGAAAAGAATCTTTAATTTTCTTTCCAGAAGGGACTCGCGGAGATGGTGAACAAATCAATCCATTCAAGAGTGGCCTGTATTATTTGGCTCGTAAGTATCCTGATGCTGAACTCATTCCGGTTTATCTGGAAAATTTAAATCGCGTTTTACCAAAGGGAAAGATATTGCTGGTGCCAATTATTTGTTCGGCCAGATTCGGTCAGCCATTGGATAAATTGACTGAGAATGAAAGTAAAGCCGCATTCTTGCAACGTGCCCAGGCTGCATTGGAGGAGTTAGTGCTATGATGGGAGTAGGCCATAATTTGATGCTGCTATTTGGCGGTATATTTGGTGCATTAATTATTGCTAGCGTGATTGGTGGGGTTTTATCATTTCGTTATGCGGGAGAAAAGCGTAATGCGAGTATCGATAACCTGAATGCCCGCATTCGGGGCTGGTGGATGATGTGCATCGTCTGTGTCCTGGCTGTGGTTGTTGGGCCTGTCGGGTCAGTTATATTATTTGCTGTTATGTCTTTTTTTGCCCTGCGCGAATTTATCACTTTAACGCCGACTCGCCGTGGTGACCATGAGGCTTTATTCTGGTGCTTCTTCTGCTTTATACCTGTGCAGTATGTTTTGGTGGGCATGCAGTGGTATGAGTTGTTTTCGATATTTATTCCTGTTTACGTATTTCTGTTTTTACCTGCCCGCATCGCTTTGGTTGGTGATACTACTCGTTTTCTGGAGCGCACCGCAAAAATTCAGTGGGGTATGTTGGTAACTGTATTTGCCCTTAGTCATGCGCCCGCTTTGTTGATGTTGGATATTCCTGGGTATGAAGGTCAAAATATTGAGTTATTGTTGTTCCTGATGATTGTGGTGCAGATGTCTGATGTTTGGCAGTATGTGTTCGGGAAATTATTTGGTAAACGTCCCATTGTGCCGAAATTAAGCCCCAAAAAAACGGTTGAAGGGTTTTTTGGCGGTATCTTGGCTTCGGTATTGCTAGGGATGTCACTGTATTGGGTGACACCCTTTTCTCCGTGGGAAGCCGGACTGATATCATTGGCTATTACACTGACGGGGTTTATCGGCGGGTTATGTATGTCTGCAATCAAGCGTGACAGCGGAGTGAAAGACTTTGGTGAAATTATTGAAGGTCACGGCGGCATGCTGGATAGAATCGATTCGCTTTGTTTCTCTGCCCCTATCTTTTTCCATCTAACACGCTATTTTTATACCTGAAATAGACCATCCTGAATAATCCTAAGGGCTTTCGCTGATAAACATAAATTTTAATTGATGGTTCAGTATTGCTGCATTGGCTGTGACAGTACTGGGCTGTGTATTGTTGATTGGAAACATTTTTGCGTAATCAGTGTTTCAGTGCCGATATTATTTATTTACCAAGATCCTTGCCTATTGTGCCAGTGGCACGTAAAAATTGTTGGGATTGATGGGAGAATTTATTCATAATCAAAAAATCGTCAAAAAGTAAACAAAATATTAATGCAGACTGAGTATTTTTCCGTATCATGGGCATTGTTGAATCAATTCAGCTAATGAAGTGACAATCAGGTTTGGCAAAATCTGCTGTAAATCTTCCTGTCAGGGAAGGCTGTCAGCAGATTGGCAAATATTACATCTATAAGTCAGAGGTCATCATGATCAACAAGATTAAAAGAATCGGAGTCTTAACGAGTGGCGGAGATGCGCCGGGTATGAACGCCGCTATTCGTGGAGTTGTTCGTGCCGCTTTAACCGAAGGGTTAGAAGTTTATGGTATTTATGATGGCTATCTGGGGTTGTATGAAAACAGGATGAAGAAGCTCGATCGCTTTAGCGTTTCCGATATGATTAATCGTGGCGGAACATTTTTAGGGTCAGCGCGTTTTCCTGAGTTCAGAGATGATAAGGTGCGGGAAATTGCTATTGAAAACATGCGCAAAAGTGAAATTGATGCGCTGGTGGTGATTGGTGGTGATGGCTCTTATCTGGGAGCGAAAAAGCTGACTGAGGCAGGTTTTCCATGTATCGGTTTGCCCGGTACGATCGACAATGATGTGGCGGGAACCGATTATACAATCGGTTATTTTACGGCACTGGAGACGGTTGTTGAAGCGATTGACCGTCTGCGTGATACTTCAACTTCCCACAAACGTATCTCTATTGTCGAGGTAATGGGACGTTATTGTGGTGATCTAACACTATCCGCCGCGATTGCCGGTGGATGTGAATTTATTGTCCTGCCTGAACGTGAAATTCCTTTTGATCGTGAAGAACTGTTAGCAGAAATTAAAGCGGGTATCCAGAAAGGTAAGCGTCATGCCATTGTCGCTATTACTGAACATGTTTGTGATGTAGATGAGTTGGCAAAATATATTGAAACAGAAACACGCCATGAAACTCGTGCAACGGTATTAGGCCATATTCAGCGTGGTGGTGCGCCGGTGGCTTATGACCGCATTCTGGCATCACGCATGGGGGCTTATTCTGTCCAGTTGCTACTGGAAGGTCATGGTGGCCGCTGCGTTGGTATCCAGAATGAGAAACTTATCCATCATGACATTATTGATGCGGTGCAAAATATGCAGCGTCTCTTTAAGAAAGACTGGTTGGAAACAGCGAAAAAACTCTACTGATTCCGGTTGTTCCTCTTCCCCTACTAATAAGTTCATTTTTCAGATACAGCCATATGATGTCTATATGGCTGTTCTTTTTTGTTTGTCATATTCCTGTTGTGAATAAGTGGAAATTTTAAATTATTTCTGCGTCAGAACGCTTTCTGTCAGTTTTTATGGAGAAAATCATAAATAATTTAGGAGAGCATTTTACGATGGTTATGCAATGGGGGATTACGCTATGGAAGATAATGAATTGGAGCACGACAAGGTATTCTGCTCTGATAATGTTATTGCTGGTCATGCTGACAGGAGGAAAGGTATGGGCGAAAGATGTGCAACTCTTGAATGTTTCTTATGATCCGACGCGTGAGTTATATCAGCAATATAATCAGGCATTCAGTCAATATTGGCAACAGAAAACCGGAGAACGGGTAACGATCCGGCAATCGCATGGTGGTTCAGGCAAGCAGGCAACTTCAGTGATCAATGGCCTTCAGGCAGATGTCGTGACATTGGCGTTGGCATATGACGTGGATGCGATTGCAGAACGTGGCAGTATTGCTAAAAACTGGCTCCAGCGTTTACCGGATAATTCCGCGCCTTACACATCAACGATTGTTTTTTTGGTGAGAAAGGGGAATCCCAAACAGATTAAAGATTGGTCAGATTTGATCCGTCCTGATGTTTCTGTTGTCACACCAAATCCCAAAACATCCGGTGGTGCACGTTGGAACTATCTGGCTGCCTGGGGATATAGTTTGGTGCACAACAACCAGGATCAAGCTAAGGCAAAAGCATTTGTGAAGGCGTTGTATAAAAATGTTGAAGTATTGGATTCTGGTGCTCGTGGGGCAACCAATACTTTTGTTGAACGCGGTATCGGTGATGTACTGATTGCATGGGAAAATGAAGCATTGCTGGCGATTAATGCTCTAGATAAGGAAGGTGAAGGAAAATTCGAAATTATCACTCCAAGCATTTCTATTCTGGCAGAACCAACGGTGGCTGTTGTCGATAAAGTGGTTGATAAACGAGGTACACGCGAATTGGCAACTGAATATCTGAAATACCTTTATTCACCGATTGGGCAGGAAATTGCTGCAAAAAATTATTATCGTCCCCGTGATAAAGCCATTGCAGAAAAGTACCGTGCTATTTTCCCTGAGTTGAAAGTATTTACAATTGATGAGGTATTTGGTGGCTGGAAAAAAGCACAGAAGGAACACTTTTCTACTGGTGGCATATTTGATGAGATTATTCGGCGTTAATAATGGCTAGAAGAAATAAGAATTAGAAAAATAACCGCGACCAGATAACTTGGTGGCGGTTATTTTGTAACTGTTTGAGGTGTCTTAGGCTTTTTTCGCTTCCGCAGCCGCTTTCACGATAACAGCAAAGGCATCAGCTTTCAGTGATGCACCACCAACCAGAGCACCGTCGATATCTGGTTGGGTAAACAATTCAGCCGCATTGCCGGCGTTAACAGAGCCGCCGTATTGGATGATAACTTGCTCAGCAATGGCTGCATCTTGTTTAGCGATGTGGTCACGAATGAATTTATGGACAGCCTGGGCTTGCGCTGGTGTTGCTGATTTGCCGGTGCCGATTGCCCAAACGGGCTCGTAAGCAATGATTGCACCTTCGAAGGCCTCTGCGCCCAATGTGTTAAGAACAGCATCGATTTGGCGTGCACATACTGTTTCTGTCTGGCCCGCTTCGTTTTCTTGTTCGGTTTCACCAATGCACAGAACCGGAATAAGGCCTTGTTCTTTCAGGACAGCAAATTTTTTTGCTATGAATTCATCGCTTTCTTTGTGGTAAGTGCGGCGTTCAGAGTGGCCGATGATAATATATCTTGCGCCCACATCTTTCAGCATTTCTGCGGATGTTTCGCCTGTGAATGCACCAGAAAGGTTAACGCCAACATCTTGTGCACCCAGAGCGATACGGCTGCCGGCCAGTGCACTTTTTGCCAGAGAAACATACACAGTTGGTGGTGCGATAGCGACGTCACAGCCATCAATGTTGCTCAATTCTTTACGCAGGCCTGTGATCAGGTCGTTAACCATGTGGGTACTGCCATTGAGTTTCCAGTTACCCATAACTAATGGATGTCGCATATTTTTCCCTCCAACCAGAAAATAATTAAATTGCGAACTGAATTAATATTCTTCAATGAATGGCTTCATGTCATTTAAGTGGAAGGCCGACAGTATAAAGATCATCGGCCAGAATAGCTCTGCGCTATGTCACTAATTTTCATTTACTGGTACGTCAGATAGCGATAGCTTAATCGGTTCAATAGCGAAGGTCATTATATTTTCGCTGCTGTTTACGATGATATAGCGTATTGCCCCCATTTTTCGGCTGTAAAATGACTGCTTTTCTGCCGTCTTGAGGAGTTTCTCCGTTTTCTCTTTAATTTGTTCTGGGGAAAGTGTTGGTTCAAATTGGCCGATCAAGGCAACGATATACTGTTTGGTCAGCAAAAGGTTCTGTTCTTTTTCCTGCTCATTTTGGGATGGCAATAAAGTAATTTGCAGGCTTTTAATTTTCTCGCTACCTCTCTCCAGCACGGCTGAAGAGTAGATTTTTTCGTTGATTTTACTGGCGGCGCGGATAAAAGGCAGTGAGATATCTTTGCTCGTAATGACTTTATATTCATGCAGAAGAGTTTCAGGGTGTTTTTTGTTGTATTTTTCCCGGAATGTCGGGATGGTATCTTCAAAAGCCGGGGAATCTGGCAAGAGATACATGAGTTGCGGGTGTATACCTGATGTGACAGAAGGCTCACCCGCAGCAGTTGAGAATGGTAAACCGATGCTAAAAGCGATTAATATTGTCACCAGAAGTTTATTTATGTCTGTTTTCATGTTGTTACTCGCCGAGTGTCAAGCGCGGAAATAAAGTGTAAATAGCAGAAAAACAGCATCCACAATTGGAAAAGAGTACATGACATTACAACAATGGGGATTCTCATTCAAAGGTCGCATCGGGCGACGGGAATTTTGGGTCGGAATCGGTATCTGTTTCGCTCTGATTTTTATACTCCTGACTCTGCATGGAATGAATGTTCTCCCCATGAATTATGCAGCGGTAAGTACGGCCTTGATATTGTATCCGACAACAGCAATTTTTTCGAAACGCTTGCATGACCGTAATAAACGTGGTGGCTGGACGTTGCTGCTGGCATTGGCCTGGGTGTTGCTTTCCCTTAATTGGAGCGCAATGGCACCGATATGGCAATGGGGTATTGGTCGTTTTATTCCGACATTGATTTTTGTCATGATTATGCTGGATTGCGGTGTATTTCGTGGAACAGAAGGGCCAAACCGTTTTGGCAAATCGGCAGAAAGGGTTGATCACATTTCTGCTGACAATCCGGTACAAAAACGTTGATTAACTGTATATACCGAATAGATTTATCTACCCAACAGATTTCAAGATACCGCCAATAAAGCGGTGTCTTGAAAGATGAAGATCTTTGAAGAGGTGATAAGAAGTAAAAGTTATGGTTGATCGTTACCAGTATTGTTCGCTGGTAACATGGCCCGGTTTACGGCGCAGGTGTTTTTCCATGCCGCGTTGCTCTTTCAGTAGTTGCCGGGTATCTCTGACCATCTGAGGGTTTCCGCACAGCATCACGTGGCTGTTTTCTGCCTGCATAGGTAAACCGACGGCTGCTTCCATTTCACCATTTTCAATGAGTGCCGGGATCCGCCCCATCAATGAATACTGGCATTTTTCCCGACTGACGATAGTTTGGATCCGCAGTTTTCCCTGAAAAGATTTCTCTAATTGCTGCATGAGTGGTAAATAACTTAAGTCCTGCTCCAGCCTGACGGCATGCACCAGAATGATATTTTCAAATCGTTCCAGATCACTCCCTTGCTGAAGAATAGAAAGGTAAGGCCCGATGGCTGTCCCGGTCGAGAGCATCCACAGGTTTTGGCAGTCAGGAATTTCATCAAGGATAAAAAAACCTGCCGCTTGTTCTGTGACCAGCAATTCATCACCTTTCTGCAAGGCAGCAAGTCGTGGACTGAGCTTTCCTTCCGGCACAGTGACTAAATAAAACTCAAGGTTATCGTTATTGGGAGAATTGACGTAAGAATAAGCTCGTTGGATGCGCTCTCCTTCAACTTCGAGAGCAAGTTTTGCAAATTGTCCAGCAGTGAATTTTTCTATTGGTGCACATAGCTTGATACTGAATAGTGAGTCTGTCCAATTGATTATCTCTGTGACTTTTCCTGTAACCCAGTTTGCCATTGCATTTAGCCTCTCTACACGATACTGAGTGAGTAACAATACGGAGTGAAATAGATGGAGTGAATTGGCGCTCCTTTGACGAGATCTTACGCGATTGAGTGAAATAGCCTTATCGATTACGTGTCACAGTCTCATTGACTATATTTTTGCTATTTTCATGGAGTATATGTACATTTTTATTGACATTTATGGGAAATATGACTGCCATTTTTTCCATGTGTGAAATTGTATACTGCCAAGAAAAAATATAAATTGACCGGGAAAATTCAATCTAATGAAGTCAGTATGTCAGGTTTGTTTATTAATAACCTGGGGGCTTTGTTATTGCTGTTATTCCTTAAATGAAACCGGGTACACGTGTATTTTGTTTAAATAACATTGTATGTGAGTGCGATGAGAAAAATAGTGCATTTTAATTTATTGCTAATGTTAATTGCGTTGGCCGCTGTCGGGCAGATGACCCAGACAATTTATGTTCCAGTTATTGCAGATATGGCGAATTACTTCGGGAAACCTGCGGGTGAAGTACAGCGTGTTATGGCGGCATACTTATTCTCTTATGGACTCTCACAGCTCTTTTATGGACCATTATCGGATAAAATTGGTCGTCGTCCCGTTATTTTGACAGGAATGTCAATTTTTCTGGTTGCCACAACTTGTGCACTGTTTTCCTCCAGTTTATTGATATTAGTAATAGCCAGTGTATTTCAAGGCTTAGGCACGGGGGTCGGAGGAGTAATGGTGCGCACTATGCCAAGAGATTTATACACGGGGACAGAATTGCGTTATGCCAATAGTCTGTTGAATATGGCGATATTGGTCAGCCCTTTATTAGCACCGATGGTAGGCGGTATCGTAGGCCATTATTTTGGTTGGCGTGCTTGCTATTTGTTTTTATTGCTGTTGGGGGCAACTGTAACTTTGTTTTTATTCCGGCATTTACCGGAAACCCGCCCGGAGCAAACAAAGCAGAGCACGATGCTGATCTCTTTTCACCAATTGTTATCCAATGGTGTTTTTGTTTCTTACCTGATTATGTTGGTTGGTAGTCTGGCGGGTGTGGCTGTTTTTGAGGCCAGCTGCGGGGTTTTGATGGGGGCTGTTTTAGGATTGGACAGTTTAACTGTCAGTATTCTGTTTATCCTGCCGATCCCTGCTGCATTTCTGGGCTCATGGTATGCAGGACGTGAAAACAAAACGTTTTATCAATTGATGTGGAATTCCGTCATCTGTTGTTTGTTAGCAGGCACGTTGATGTGGTTGCCAGGATGGTTGGGGATTATCAATATCTGGACGCTGTTGATCCCGGCTGCATTGTTCTTTTTTGGCGCTGGTATGTTGTTCCCGCTGGCAACGACGGGGGCTATGGAGCCATTTCCTTATCTGGCTGGTGCAGCGGGGGCGTTGGTAGGTGGATTACAGAATATAGGGTCAGGCGCGGCTACATGGTTATCGGCGATGTTGCCACAAAATGGCCAGTTCAGTGTTGGTATGCTGATGTTTTTTATGGCTCTGCTTATTCTATTGTGCTGGTTGCCAATTTCTCAGCGGATACAACATCAGGAACAGACAGTCGGATAAAGGCGGCGAATATTGGTAGTAGGCAAAAATATTGAAGTGAGAAAGCTCTGACAGAGCAGTACTGCCATATAAAAAGTACTGTAATGTCAGAGCATTATGTTTCAATTTGGGGGTTATTTCACCTTAAAGGTTTGTTTTTCAAGCGCGGTCTTCCCATTCTTGAGCACGGGCAACCGCTTTTTTCCAACCGTTGTATCTGTGATTACGTTCTGTAGTTTCAATACTTGGACGGAATTCTTTTTCGATAGTTGCCTTACTCTTCACTTCGTCAAGATCTTTCCAGAAACCGACAGCTAAACCAGCAAGGAAGGCGGCACCTAATGCTGTGCTTTCGCGTATTTCAGGGCGCTCGACACGTGTGCCGAGAATATCAGACTGGAATTGCATCAAGAAATTATTGGCAACCGCACCACCATCTACGCGCAGTGCTTGCAGGCGTGTACCAGAATCGGCTTGCATTGCATCCAATACATCACGGGTTTGGTAAGCGATGGATTCGAGTGTGGCACGAATAATATGGTTACTGTTTGCACCACGAGTCAGGCCGAAAATGGCGCCACGGGCGTAAGGATCCCAATAAGGGGCTCCAAGACCGGTAAAGGCCGGAACAACATAAACGCCATTACTGTCTTTTACTTTTTTGGCGAAGTATTCGGAGTCTGCTGCATCTGCAATAAGTTTCAGTTCATCACGCAGCCACTGAATAGACGCACCACCTACAAATACGGCACCTTCCAGCGCATAGTTGACTTCACCTCGTGGCCCACAGGCGATGGTAGTCAGCAGCCCATGATTGGAACGTACGGCATCAGTTCCCGTATTCATCAGCAGGAAGCAGCCTGTGCCATAAGTGTTTTTTGCCATGCCAGGATGGACACATAACTGACCATAGAGTGCAGCTTGTTGATCCCCTGCAATTCCTGCAATAGGAATACGAGTACCACCTTTACCACCGATGTTGGTTTGACCATAAATTTCAGAAGATGCGGCAACTTTTGGTAACATAACGCGAGGAATACCCAACTCATCAAGGATTTTCTGATCCCAGTCGAGATTATGGATGTTGAATAGCATAGTACGGGAAGCATTGGTGTAATCGGTGACATGCACGCGACCTTGTGTCATTTTCCAAACCAACCAAGTATCAACTGTGCCGAATAACAGTTCGCCATTTTCAGCACGCAGGCGGACACTCTCGATATTGTCCAAGATCCATTTTATTTTTGTGCCGGAAAAATAGGGATCAATCACCAGGCCAGTGTTATGACGGATATATTCTTCCAGACCTTCTTTTTTCTTCAGTTTTGTACAAATATCTGCTGTCCGGCGACATTGCCATACAATGGCATTGTAAACAGGTTTACCTGTTTCTTTTTCCCAGATGATAGTTGTTTCTCGTTGATTAGTGATACCAATACTGGCAATTTGATCTGTGCGGATATCTGCTTTTGCCAGCACTTCGACCAATGTTGAGCTTTGGCTGGCCCAGATTTCCATTGGATCGTGCTCCACCCAGCCTGGCTTAGGATATATTTGTGGAAATTCACGTTGTGAAATACAGACAATATTAGCGTCGTGATCAAGTATTACTGCCCGTGAACTGGTTGTCCCTTGATCCAAAGCAACGATATATTTTTTATCCGTCATATTTTCTGTTGTCATAACTATAACCTGGTTTTATTCAAAAATTTTTTTACTTTTTATCTGTTATCATCTGTCAAGGGCAGCAAAACTAAGCTCCATAGGGTGAATGGCGGGTAATCAGTTTGCGATAACCAAATGCCCCCAGAATTGCACCAACAACGGGGGCTACCAACGGAACAAGGAAATAAGGGATGTCCCGACCACCAGTCAGAGCAATATTTCCCCATCCGGCTAAATAAGCAACTAACTTAGGGCCGAAATCACGAGCGGGATTCAGGGCAAATCCGGTCAGGGGGCCAAAAGAACCACCGATAACAGCAATTAAAATACCGATAACCAGTGGTGCCAAAGGACCACGTGGAATGCCATTGCCATCATCTGTTATTGCCAGAATCAGGCAAAGCAAAACAGCCGCGATGATAACTTCAACAATAAATGCATGGAATACGGAAATTTGTGATGCAGGGTAAGTGGAAAATACTCCAGCCGTGAAAAGACTTTCTTGTGATCCACGAACAATGTTGTGAACTTGCTCATAATCAAGGAAAAGGTTGTAATACATCATATAGACGATAGCTGCGGCAACAAAACCGCCTAACATTTGAGCAATGATGTAAGGGAGTACTTTTTTTCTGTCAAAACTGGCAAATAGGCATAGCGCAATGGTTACTGCTGGATTCAGGTGTGCACCAGAAATTCCGGCAGTAAGGTAAACAGCCAGGGCAACACCAAAGCCCCAGATAATGCTGATTTCCCATAGACCCAGTTGTGCTCCTGCAAGACGGGCAGCAGCAACACAGCCTAAGCCGAAGAAAACAAGTAATGCAGTACCCAGAAATTCTGAAATGCATTGACCTGATAATGTTGGAGTGGTGGTCTGACTCATTTCTATATCCTATAAAAAGTACAGAGAGGAGATTAATTATTAGTCCTTTCTTGCTGCGTTCTGGTTACGCAGAGAAAGGCGATGTGAATTTATCGTTAATGAGCGGAAACGAGAAATAGCGAAATTGAAATCTGCGTGTTGCGTCAACAAAATGAGCGAATTCGCATTTAATTGTGGTTTTATTGGTCGCTGAAATGTGATCTTATCTCCATTTAGGATTAGTCACTATATTTCTCGTTATGCCACACATTAGAAGTATGAAACTAGACAGTCGTTAACAGGCTAAATACAATCAAGGCATTGCTTATAAGAGGGGCTAAAGAATGTCATTTGAAGTTTTTGAAAAGCTAGAATCTAAAGTTCAGCAGGCAATTGATACCATCACTTTGCTGCAAATGGAAATTGAAGAATTAAAAGAAAAGAACACAGTGTTATCTCAGGATGTCCAAAATATAACAGATAGCCGTGATTCGCTGGTACGTGAAAATGAACAGCTCAAACAAGAACAATCAGCATGGCAAGATCGCTTACGTACCTTGTTGGGTAAGATGGAAGATGTTCAGTAAGGTATCCGATAGTTTTGCGAAAAAAGGGCGATAACTGCGCCCTTTTTTATATATCGTGGAGATTGATGATAGGGTATAGGTTTATGCGGATATTACATTTCATCATCATCATCATCATCATCATCGCTATCGTCATCCATCACCAGCGGAACTTCTGATAAGATCATCCCTGTATTATCTGCATAAAGATAATCACCAGAAAAGAAAGTTACGCCACCAAAATTCACCCTGATATCACTTTCTCCGATGCCTTCGCTGTTGGAACCAGCAGGAATAGCAGCCATTGCCTGAATGCCAATATCGAGCTCAGCAAGGTGATCTACCTGACGCACAGCACCGTAGACGACGATACCTTCCCATTCATTATTGACAGCAAGTTGAGCCAGCTCGGCATCGACAAGAGCCTTGCGTACCGATCCACCACCATCGACGAGCAAAATGTGTCCACGTCCGTGTTCTTCCAGTAAATCATAAAGCAATCCATTGTCTTCAAAGCATTTCACTGTGATGATTTGACCACCAAATGAAGTACGCCCACCAAAGTTGGAGAATAATGGCTCTACCACGTTTACATCTTCTTGATAGATATCACAAAGTTCGGAAGTATCATATTTCATGGGATTTACGTCTGGTTTATGCAAGGAACGAACAGTATATCCTTTTAAGACCAGTGTTGGCAAAATCATCAATCTTAAAACGTGTGTATAAAATTGATATGTACTCGCCTAATTAAGTATCAATCCAATGGAAAACAGGATGTTAGTCAATAATGCAGCTTTGACCATTTGTACCAGCTTGGGGCGCATACCTTTGGCTGTTGGATCGTGCAGTACCTGTAACATATGCTGCAATAACAAGGGGAAAGCCAGCAAAAATAACCAATTATACCAATTGATTAGGTATAAGAGGGTAAAGAGGACAAAGCAGAGCATAGCACCTGTAAGCAGTGTTGCATGGTAGTAGCGGGCTTTTTTTCCACCTAGCCTGACCGCTAGTGTATTTTTACCGTTTTGGCGATCTGTTTCGATATCACGCAAATTATTAATATTCAACACTGCCACGGAGAGTAAGCCACAGGCTGTTGCGGGCAGAATGGTGTCCAGAGAAAAAGTATTGGTTTGCAGATAGTAAGTACCAAGGACACTGAGCCAACCAAAGAAAATAAGGACGGAAAGGTCACCCAACCCCATATAACCATACGGTTTAGTGCCTACCGTATAAGTAATCGCAGCGATGATCGCCAGTAACCCCAGGCCCAGAAAACCGATAATATCGCTTGGGCTATGACAAGCAACGATAATGAGAGAAATTCCTGAGAGACAAGAGAGCAACACGGTAATTTTTAATGCGGCTTTCATTTGTTGTGCTGTGATCAAGCCCTTTTGCATACCGCGCATTGGGCCGATGCGTTTTTCGGTATCACTACCTTTGGTGACATCACCATAATCATTGGCAAGATTGGACAGAATTTGTAGCAGGGAGGCGGTTAATAAGGCCAGCAACGCCACCGACCATTTGAAATGACCCGCCCATGATGCAAGGGCAGATCCGGTCATAATGGCTGCTACAGCAAGTGGAAGAGTTTTGAGGCGTAAGCTTTCCAGCCATGCCTGTATCTGATTACCCGTTGTTATTGAACTCATATTGCTATCAAGCATTTCAGTGTAATAGATTTTGGTTTAAGAAAAAGAGAAATGGGAGGTAAGCCTCCCATTCCATTTTTTACTGCTGTTGAATCAGGCTCTAAACCGATTATAAGATAAAACGGCTCAGATCTTCATCAGCTACCAGCTCATCTAAGTGTGTTTTGACATAGTCAGCATTGATTTCAACAGATTGGCCCTGACATTCGCTGGCTTCGAAAGAGATATCTTCCATCATGCGTTCAAGCACAGTGTGCAAACGGCGGGCACCAATATTTTCAGTAGTCTCATTAACTTGCCATGCAGCTTCTGCAATTCTGCGAATACCGTCAGCGGTGAACTCAATATTCATACCTTCAGTGGCCATCAATGCTCTGTATTGTTCTGTCAGTGAAGCATTCGGCTCAGTCAGGATGCGCTCAAAGTCTTCAGTTGTCAGCGCCTGCAATTCAACACGGATAGGCAGACGTCCTTGTAACTCTGGGATCAAATCAGAAGGGCTGGCAACCTGGAATGCGCCTGAAGCGATAAATAGAATGTGGTCAGTTTTTACCATACCGTGTTTGGTGGAGACAGTACAGCCTTCAACCAATGGCAATAGGTCACGCTGAACGCCTTCGCGAGAAACATCCGGGCCGGAGCTTTGACCACGTTTACATATTTTATCGATTTCATCAATAAAGACGATACCGTGCTGTTCAACTGCATCAATTGCCTGCTGTTTCAACTCTTCAGGGTTAACCAGTTTCGCAGCTTCTTCTTCCACCAGCAGTTTGAACGCATCTTTGATCTTCAGCTTACGACTTTTTTGACGCTGACCAGCCAGGTTTTGGAACATAGACTGTAATTGATTGGTCATCTCTTCCATACCCGGAGGTGCCATGATTTCAACACCAACAGGAGCAGCAGCAACTTCGATCTCGATTTCTTTATCATCCAGTTGGCCTTCACGCAGTTTCTTGCGGAATGTCTGGCGGGTTGAGGATTGCTCTGGTTGAGCTTCAGGTTGTCCCCAGTTATTTTTTGCTGGTGGCAACAGAACGTCCAGAATACGCTCTTCAGCCAGTTCTTCGGCACGGTGGCGGTTTTTCTCAATGGATTGCAGGCGAACCATTTTCACTGCAGCGTCAGTCAGATCACGAATAATGGAATCAACTTCTTTACCGACATAACCGACTTCAGTGAATTTTGTTGCTTCAACTTTGATAAAAGGTGCATTGGCCAGTTTTGCCAGACGACGGGCGATTTCGGTTTTACCAACACCGGTTGGGCCAATCATCAGAATATTTTTCGGAGTTACTTCGTAACGCAGTGATTCATCCAACTGCATACGACGCCAGCGGTTACGCAGCGCAATGGCAACAGCACGCTTTGCTTTATCCTGACCGATGATATGATTGTCAAGTTCGCTGACAATTTCGCGAGGAGTCATTTCAGACATACTATCTATCCTTACGCTTTTGAGGGTAATTCTTCGAAGTTATGATTTTGGTTGGTGTAGATACAGATATCGCCAGCGATAGTCAGGGCGCGTTCTGCGATTTCCCGGGCGCTGAGTTCGGTGGTTTCCAGCATTGCGCGGGCTGCTGCTTGTGCATATGAGCCACCGGAGCCAATAGCGATAAGATCATTTTCTGGCTGAATCACATCACCATTACCTGTAATAATCAGAGAGGTATTTTCATCTGCAACGGCAAGCAAGGCTTCCAGCTTGCGGAGCATTCTGTCTGTCCGCCAATCTTTAGCTAGTTCAACTGCTGCTTTAGTCAAATGCCCTTGATGCATTTCGAGCTTACGTTCAAACAGCTCAAACAGGGTGAAGGCATCTGCAGTACCGCCGGCAAAACCCGCTATGACTTTGTCATTGTAAAGGCGGCGTACTTTACGGACATTGCCTTTCATAACGGTATGACCCATTGTTGCTTGTCCATCACCACCGATGACAACTTGGCCATTACGGCGAACACTTACGATTGTAGTCACGAGTTAGCCCCTGGTTAAAAAATAGAAGATGGCACACACGGTACTTTGGCTGACAATGCCACGATTATTTATCTAAAGCACCGTATGTTCGTTATTAGAGATCAAGATGGGGGAATTTTTTGATTTTTCAACCCCCAGCAGGGCGGAGAATACAGTTGGAAATCCCCGTATTGGCAATGCGATTGCGCATTTTTTCCGCACTACCTTTGCTCTTATACGGTCCCACTACAACCCGATTCCAACTGTCTTTTATTGTAATCTTACTCTCAATACCGACCAACGCGAGGCTGGCACGGACGGACTCTGCCTGCTCTATAGTACGGAATGAACCACATTGTAGCATTAATCTGGATTCATTTAGCGTTGTCTTTGGCTTACTGGTCTCATTGGATGTTTGAGACCGAGGTATTTGAGTCTGAGGCATTTGAGTTTGAGGTGATTGAAATTGCACCGATGGCTTATTCTCCTGTTGAAGCACAGGATTTTGCTGTGGAGTATATTCTGGCGATGGTTTTTGTACTGGTGGATTCACAAGAACGCGTGAGCGAGGAACTGGCTCACTGTTATAGGGTACTTCAGCCAATTGTGTTGGTGGCTGGCGCATATCTGCCTTCATTTGTTCAAGTAATTGGCGCTGTTCTGGTGTCAGTTCCGTTGGGCTGTTGTTCTGTTGATTAGGGATTGAAGAGGGTTCCTGCATTGATGGCAGACCAACAGGTCGATTTTCCAGCTCCTTGATATAACTCCAGCGTTCTTCTGGTTTTGGTGGCAAACCATGGCTTTTAGGTTGGTGAGTGATTGGTGGTGTATCTTGTACACTTCCATTTTTAGTATGTACGATGAAATAAAGTCCACCAATGAATGTGACCACCAAAGCGACGGCGATAGCTAATGTCGTTTTAGGTAGTCCTTGAGCCTGATTTTTTTTCTTACCAGTACCTTTCCGACGGGGATTGGAATGCCCGCGACTCACATAATCTCGTTGTGCCACTGTGTTTAATTCGCTGAGTTATTTAAAAAATTAAGGAGTAGATACCTAATGTTACTGAACATGTAGTTATTTGCCTAGCTTTTAGGCGAACAAGTACTCTCACGAATAAGCAATTCTGCATCTAATAATCGTGAACCTTTCGAAACCATACGGCCCTGGAGCTGTTCCAGCAACAAAAGCATTGCGTTATGCCCAATTTCATAACATGGCTGTGCTACAGTTGTCAGCGGTGGTTCGCTGTATTGCGCCATGTTGATATTATCAAAACCAACAATGGACAGGTCTTCTGGTAATTTTAATCCCATTTTTTTAGCTTGCCACATTGCACCAATTGCCATGACATCACTGTGGCAGAAAATGGCGCTGGGAGGTTCTGGCAGGGTCAGCAAGGTTTCTACTGATTCAGCACCACTTTCATGGGTGAAATCACCTCTGACTATATATTCATCACGGATAGGAACGCCGGTACGACGTAATGCCTGAATATAACCTTGAAGCCGATATTGGCACAGTGGCATTGTATCTGGTCCGGTGATACAGGCGATGCGTTTGTGCCCGATTTTTTGCAGGTGATGGGTGGCATTGAAAGCGGAGGTCAGATTATCGATATGGACAGTAGGAAGCCCTAGTTCAGGTGCAAATTCATTGGCCATCACCATGGGAGGCATATTTTTCTGTTCTTCTTTAGAGACATCGAAAGGAACATTTGAGCCCAGTAAGATCATGCCATCAATGCGTTTGGTAATGAGAAGATTGATAAAAGCATGTTCTTGCTGTTGTTGGTGTTTGCAGTCACCGATCAGAACCAGATAACCATGTTTTGCCGCAGTTTCTTCAATGCCGCGGATACTTTCATTGAAGAAAGGATCGCTGATATTGGGAACGATAACCAGGATGGCTCTGGACTCATTTCTCCTCAAATTCTTGGCGAGATTATGCGGATAGTAACCCACTTCCAGTACAGCATTTTCGACTTTCTGGCGGGTGTGCGCAGAAACTTTATCAGGATTCATAAGCGTTCTTGATACAGTTGCAGTAGAAACCCCCGCTACTTTGGCGACATCTTTCATTGTCGCTAATGCGCAATTCTTTTTTTCCATAGTTCACTCCTCATGTTCTAATAGGTAGCGAAACGATTGCTATCCGAAATGAAAGTAAAAAAATCGAAAGTAAAAAAACGCCAGTTATTCCTGTGGGGAAGCACTGGCGGTTCGTTTTCTACAGTCTTACTAATAAATTCATTTTAAACCGATTAACAGTTCAACCCGTTACTTTGTTTACATAAAAAATGTGATATACATCATTTCTTAGAGCTACTTCGCAAATTAAGGAAATAATTGCCACTGTTTTTTCATAGACTTCTGTTCAATTTGGAGTTTTTACTGCAATAATCAATTGCTTTTTTATCAACCTTCTGTGGGATCAACATCAATATTCCATTTTACTTTACGTGCTTGTGGCAACGCTGTGATGTGTGGGTAGAGCTCTGCCATCATTTTTTGTAGAAAAATGCGCGAAGGGTGTTGCACCAGTAATTGCCAACGATATCGGCCACCCCGTTTGGCCTGTAATGCGGGAACTGGTCCCATAATCCATACATGTTCATCATATTGTGGATGATATTCAAATAGTTGGCGCATTTGTTGCAAAAAAGCAGGCGCCTGCTGATTATCGTGATCTTCCGACCGTAGCATGATATGGCTGACAAAAGGGGGCAGAAGTGCTTGCCGGCGCTCTTCCATTGCCTGCTGAGCAAATGCGTCATAGCCTTTCTCCAGCAACACCTGTAAAAGTGGATGTTCTGGATGGTGAGTCTGAAGTACAACTTCTCCGCGTTTGCCTGCTCGTCCTGCTCGACCGGAAACTTGAGTATACAATTGTGCAAACCGTTCAGCCGCACGGAAATCAGCAGAAAACAGGGCACCATCGACATCCAATAAAGCGACTAGTGTGACATCAGGAAAATGGTGGCCTTTTGCCAACATTTGAGTGCCGATCAAAATACGGGCATCCCCCTGATGAATATCAGCGAGTTGTTGTTCCAGTGCTCCTTTGCGATTGGTCGTGTCTCTGTCGATACGGGTAACCGGAACGTCAGGAAACAGTTGAGTAATGCCATCTTCAAGTTGCTCAGTACCTAGCCCCACAGGGATGAGATGTGTCGTTCCGCATTGGGGGCATTGACGAGGAATGGGTCGCTGGCTATCACAGTGATGGCAGCGCAGATAGCGATGATTCTGATGCAGGGTATAGTAGTGATCACAACGCTGGCATTCGGCTATCCAGCCACATTCATGGCACAGCAGGGCAGGGGAATAACCACGGCGGTTCAGAAATAGGATGACTTGATTATCTGCTTGCAAATGTTTGCCAATGCGGTTAACGAGAGGTTGAGATAAACCGACGGTCAGCGGCAATCCTTTCATATCCAGCAGGTGTTGGGTTGCTGGCATGGCATGACCGGCTCGTTTCGTCAAAGTAAGTTGTTTGTATTTTCCATGTCTTACATTAAATAGTGTTTCCAGTGCTGGTGTTGCTGTTCCCAGAATGATAGGAATTTTCTCTTTTTTGGCGCGGAAGACCGCCAGATCACGAGCGTGATAGCGCCAGCCATCTTGTTGTTTATAAGAATTATCATGCTCTTCATCAATGATGATGACACCTAAGTGAGCGAAGGGAGTGAACAGTGCAGAACGCGTACCGATGACAATGGCGTTTTCTCCTCGTTTTGCTCTTAACCATACCGATAACCGTTCACTGTCATTTAAGGCGGAATGCAGAACATCAACGGGCGCGTTGAAACGCTCTCTGAACCTGCGGATAGTCTGGGGAGTCAGACCAATTTCGGGAACTAAGATCAGTGCTTGTTTTCCCTGTGTCAAAATGTTTTCCAGAACACTCAGGTATACTTCGGTTTTACCTGAGCCAGTGATGCCGGCAAGTAACCAGGGAGAAAAAGTATGATCTTCTGCGCGAACGGCTCCAATTGCGGTGGCTTGCTCTGTATTGAGTTTTAGCCGTTCCCCGATGATGCGAAAATGTTCATGCCAATTTTCAGTTTCCGGTTGTACCGGATGTAAATTAATTAATCCCTTTTTTTTCAGTGATTGCAATGCACTTTCACTCAATTCTAATTCAGGGACTTGATGGCGATAAATGGATGTTTGGCGCAATTTAGCTAAAGCTTGTTGCTGTTTGGTGGAGCGTTTAAGTTGTTCAAGAGGCAATTCACGGCCTGCTTCTGTCACTTGCCATTGCCAGAGAGGGGAGAATTCTGCGGGTTTACCTTGTCGTAGCAAAACAGGCATGGCATGAAAAAGGACTTCGCCAAGTGGATAGTGATAATAGCAGGCAGACCATAGGAGCAACTGCCAAAGATCCTCAGAAAAAAGTGGCGATTCATCAAGCAGTTCAGTAATCGGTTTGAGTTGCTCAAGGGGAAAATCGCTGTTGTCTGCAATCCCTGTAACTACACCTATTGCATTGCGTTTGCCAAATGGCACACGTACCCGGATCCCATGGGCGGGGATCGGCAATCTTTCAGGTAACAGATAATCAAAAGAGCGAGCTAAAGGGACAGGTAAAGCAACCTGAACAACGGTCATAAGGCGATTTCCGAATGATGATTAATGGCAAGACTAAAGCAACATATAATGACAAAGAGTATCATAGCAAATCAGTGGATTTCATTGCGCAATAAAACGATATTCTGTATGATTCGCCGCCTTTGGTATGAAAATTACCGAACTTATTTTAATCAACACGACGTGTGGTGTCTGGCGGCTATAGGGCTGGATAGCGACACGGCCTTAACAGAGGTTTTCCCCATGAAACAAGGTATTCATCCTAAGTACGAAGAAATTACTGCATCTTGCTCTTGTGGTAATGTTATCAAAATCAAATCTACCGTAGGTCACGACCTGAATCTGGACGTTTGTGGTGCATGCCACCCGTTCTACACTGGTAAGCAGCGTGACGTTGCGACTGGTGGTCGTGTTGATCGCTTTAATAAACGTTTCAGCGTTCCAGGTTTCAAGAAGTAATTCTTGCTTCCAACAAAAATGCCCGATGTTTTCCATCGGGCATTTTTGTTATATCTGATTGATTTCAAGTCGCAGTACAGCATACAAACAACGACTTGAGATAAAGGAGATATCAATATTCCCAAGTTTCGGGATCGATCCCATGTTCACGCATTATGGCTTTTGCAGCTTCAGGGATTTCATCATGACGTTCTTTACGTAAATCATTATCGTCAGGTAGAGGTTGCCCAGTGAACGCGTGGAGAAATGCTTCACACAGCAATTCGCTATTTGTTGCATGACGCAGATTGTTTACCTGACGACGGGTACGCTCATCCGTCAGTATTTTCAATACCTTTAATGGAATTGAAACCGTAATTTTTTTGACCTGTTCACTTTTTTTGCCATGTTCAGCATAAGGGCTGACATACTCACCATTCCACTCAGCCATGAGATACCTTAAATAGTTTTAAATCAAGCAACTGAAATCAGAAATAAAAGAAATTATTTCTGAGCTATGTTCGTGTCGATAATTCGGCATTTTAGCATATTTCCCCTATCGACTATATCGCTATGGTTAATCAATTCACAAAATATGCCCTAATTTGGCATAAAAAATGGGGGTAATGATTGGGTTGTGTTATTAAACCGTAAATTATTTTGGATGTCTAGATGTATTGACGTCTATCTTTCTGGAGGGTATTCTTTTGTGACTCCGAAAACAAGAAACGGGTAAAGATTATGGGGTGTAAACAAGCTACGGTCGCAGTACAAAGCGGTACAAATATTGATGAACAATATGGTTGTGTTGTCCCGCCTATCTATCTTTCCAGCACATACAATTTCACAGGGTTTAATGAACCGAGAGCACATGATTACTCACGGCGTGGTAATCCCGGTCGTGATGTTGTCCAGCAAGTTTTGGCTGAACTGGAGGGCGGAGCTGGTGCTGTGATGACCAGCAGTGGTATGTCAGCCATCCACCTGTTGTGCACCGTTTTCTTGCAACCGGGAGATTTATTGGTAGCACCTCATGATTGTTATGGTGGAAGTTACCGCCTGTTTGATAGCTTAAGCCGCCGTGGCGCTTATGATGTTATTTTCGTTGATCAGGCGGATGATTTGGCGCTGAAACAGGCAATTGCGCAAAAGCCTAAATTGGTCTTGATTGAAACACCAAGTAATCCATTGCTGCGTATTGTGGACATTAGGTACATCTGTGGTCTGGCCCGTGAAGCAGGTGCTTTGACGGTAGTTGATAACACGTTTTTAAGCCCTGTGCTGCAAAAGCCATTGGATTTGGGTGCAGATTTAGTTGTCCATTCCTGCACAAAATACCTGAATGGGCATTCTGATTTGATTGCTGGTGCAATTATTGCCAAAGATCCTACTCTGGCTGAGGACTTGGCATGGTGGGCGAATAATATCGGTGTGACCGGAGGCGCTTTCGACAGTTACTTGTTGTTGCGGGGCATTCGTACTTTGTCTGCGCGGGTACTTCTACAGCAAAGCAACACGGCTGCCATAGTGGAATATTTACAGCAACAGCCACAAGTGAAAAAACTCTATTATCCAGCACTGAAAGATCATCCAGGGCATGAAATAGCTCTTCAACAGCAAACAGGTTTTGGCGCGATGTTGAGTTTTGAACTTGATGGTGATGAACAAACAATGCGCCGCTTTTTATCTGCATTAAAATTATTTACTCTGGCGGAATCGTTGGGGGGTGTGGAGTCATTGATTTCTCATACAGCTACGATGACACATGCTGGTATGTCGGCAGAAGCAAGGAAACAGGCAGGGATTACGGATTCACTTCTTCGTGTCTCTGTGGGAATAGAAGATAGTCAGGATTTAATTGCTGATTTGAATAATGCATTTCAGGCAGCGGTAACGAGGTAATCATGATTGAACTGGCAACAGCAGGGGCGGAATCTGGCCGCCAGTTACATAAATTTGGCGGCAGCAGCCTTGCAGATGTGAAATGTTATAAGCGGGTTGCGGATATTATGGCGAATTATAGCCAGCCAGGTGACTTGATGGTGGTATCAGCAGCAGGCAGTACGACTAATCAACTGATTGATTGGCTGAAATTGAGTCAGAGTGACCGTATTTCAGCTCATCAAGTTCAGCAATCCTTACGGCGCTACCAGCAAGAGTTGATCCGCGGATTATTGCCAGAAACCGTTGCTGAAACTCTTATCGCACATTTTATTGCTGATTTGGAAAGGTTGAGTGCGCTGTTGGATAAACCAATTAGTGACATTACCTACGCTGAAGTTGTTGGCCATGGCGAAATATGGTCCGCTCGCTTGATGGCCGCTTTGCTTGAATCACAAGGTATCCCTAGCACCTGGCTGGATGCGCGCCAATTCCTGCGCGCAGAACGGGCAGCACAGCCACAAGTTGATGTTAATCTTTCTCAGCCTTTGCTGAGTCAGTTATTAGTCCAGAATTCCAATAAGCGCTTAGTGGTGACAGGTTTTATTTCCAGTAATCAGAAGGGTGAAACTGTACTATTGGGGCGCAATGGCAGTGATTATTCTGCAACACAGGTTGGTGCATTAGCTGGCGCTAAAAAAGTGACAATCTGGAGTGATGTGGCTGGAGTTTACAGTGCAGATCCGCGCAAAGTTAAGGATGCGTGTCTCCTGCCATTATTGCGTCTGGATGAGGCCAGCGAACTGGCTCGCTTGGCGGCTCCTGTACTTCATACCCGTACATTACAGCCAGTTTCTGTCAGTGATATCGATTTACAATTACGTTGTAGTTATCAGCCTGAGCAAGGCTCTACTCGTATTGAACGAGTTTTAGCGACAGGAACAGGAGCTAAAATCGTTACCAGCCACGATGATGTTTGCTTGATTGAGTTGCACTTTTCTTCTGCCCATAACTTTAAACAAATTTATAAAGATATCGATTCGTTGTTAAAGCGTGCTCAAATCCGTCCTTTGGCAACGGGGCTGCATGCTGATTGCAATCTGATCCAGCTTTGTTATACCTCTGAAGTTGTTAATAGTGCCCTTGATGTTTTGCAGGATGCATCTTTGCCAGGAAAACTTTCCTTGCGTGAAGGATTATCATTGGTGGCTTTGGTGGGAGCAGGCGTATGCAAAAATCCGCTACATAGCCACCGTTTTTATCAGCAATTGAAAGACCAACCGGTTGAATTTATCTGGCATGCAGAAGATGACATCAGTCTGGTTGCTGTATTGCGTCTGAACCAGACATCACATTTGATTCAGGGATTGCATCAGAGCCTGTTTCGGGCAGAAAAACGTATTGGGTTGGTTCTGTTTGGTAAAGGGAATATCGGGTCACGTTGGCTGGAATTGTTTGCACGTGAACAGAAAAATATCTCTGCCCGCAGTGATTTTGAATTCATTTTAGCGGGAATTGTCGATAGCCGCCGGAGCCTGCTGAACTATCAGGGCATTGACGCAAGTCGGGCATTGGCATTCTTTAATGATGAAGCCACCCTACATGAAGGTGATGAACTGTTTTTATGGATGCGGGCACATCCTTATGATGATTTGGTGGTGTTGGATATAACGGCAAGTGAAGCATTGGCGAGTAACTACATAGATTTTGCCAGCTATGGTTTTCATGTGATTAGCGCCAATAAAGCCGCTGGTTCATCTGACAGTAACACTTACCGCATGATCCGGGATGCTTTTGTAAAAACAGGCCGTCATTGGTTATACAATGCGACCGTTGGTGCCGGGTTACCAATTAACTATTCCGTCAGGGACTTGCGGGAAAGTGGGGATACTATCCTGTCTATCAGTGGCATTTTCTCCGGTACTTTATCGTGGTTATTTCTGCAGTTTGATGGCACAGTGCCTTTCAGTGATCTGGTAGAACAGGCATGGCAACAAGGGTTGACGGAGCCTGATCCTCGTATTGACCTTTCCGGTCAGGATGTGATGCGCAAATTGGTTATCTTGGCTCGTGAGGCAGGTTATGAGATAGAGGCGGATCAGGTACGGGTAGAATCACTTGTGCCGGCAGAAGCCAGTGTTGGTTCTATTGAAGAGTTCTTCGAAAACAGTTCTGCTATTAATAAGCAGATGCTGAAACGGTTAGAAGCTGCGCGTGAAATGGGAATGGTACTGCGTTATGTTGCGCGTTTTGATGCTAAAGGTAAGGCGAAAGTTGGGGTGGAAGCTGTGCACTTAGAACATCCTTTAGCTTCGTTATTACCGGGGGATAATATTTTCGCCATAGAAAGCCGTTGGTATCGTGACAATCCATTAGTTATCCGTGGTCCGGGAGCCGGGCGAGATGTGACTGCCGGGGCAATCCAATCAGATCTGAACCGTTTATCACAACTCTTATAAAATACAACGCCTTCGGTCGGGATATTGCGTTTTCTGTCCCGACTAATCCTCCCAATTTGTTTGTTTTCTGATATGACCAAATTGTTTGTTTTCTGGTATGAATAGTGTACTTAGAAATAATGTGTTAGAAACAAACAAAACACGCATACAGCAACACAAGGTCAGGAATCACATGAATCAGCAATATTCCGCAATGCGCAGTAATGTCAGTATGCTTGGTAAGATACTGGGCGACACGATCAAAGAGGTTCAGGGAAAAGATATTCTTGATAAAGTTGAAACAATAAGGAAGTTATCTAAATCATCTCGTGCCGGAAACGAAGCTAATCGCCAGCAACTTTTATCAACACTACAGAATTTATCTAATGATGAATTGCTGCCCGTTGCCAGAGCGTTTAACCAGTTCCTTAATCTGGCCAACGTTGCTGAACAATATCACAGTATTTCGCCGCATGGTGAAGCTGCCAGCAATCCTGTGGCATTGGCTGCACTATTTGATCGACTGAAAAGTAAGAATTTTCATAATGATGATCTGGTTAAGGCAGTTAATGAGCTTTCCATTGAGCTGGTGCTGACAGCTCATCCAACAGAAATCGCCCGCCGTACTCTGATCCATAAACTGGTTGAAGTGAATGCGTGTCTGGCGCAGCTCGATCATGATGATTTAGCAGATTATGAGCGTAATAATATTACGCGTCGTTTACGTCAGCTTATTGCTCAGTCATGGCATACCGATGAAATCCGCAAAATTCGGCCTACACCGATTGATGAAGCTAAATGGGGTTTTGCGGTGGTGGAAAATAGCTTGTGGGAAGGCGTTCCTGCATTTTTGCGTGAATTTAATGAGCAAGTAGAAGAATCTATTGGTTATCGTCTGCCAGCAGAAGCTGCTCCTGTCCGTTTTACTTCTTGGATGGGGGGAGATCGGGATGGAAATCCTAATGTTACAGCAGAAATCACCCGCCATGTGTTGTTGCTCAGTCGCTGGAAAGCGGCGGATCTGTTCTTGAAAGATATTCAGATTTTGGTATCAGAACTTTCCATGTCGAAATGTACGCCAGAACTGCGTCAGATAGCAGGAGGCGATAATGTTATAGAGCCGTACCGTGAAATTGCTAAGCAGTTGCGGGCACAATTAAATAGCACACTGGCATATCTGGAAAAACGCCTGAAGGGTGAGCAGGTTATCCCCCCTACGGATTTATTGCTGCATAACGAACAATTATGGCAACCACTCTATGCTTGTTATCAATCGTTGAAATCCTGCGGTATGGAAATTATCGCTAACGGCCAATTACTGGATACTTTGCGCCGTGTTCGTTGTTTCGGTCTGTCATTGGTGCGTATTGATATCCGGCAGGAAAGTACCCGTCATACTGATGCCATTGCAGAACTGACCCAATATCTGGAAATGGGGGATTATGCGAGCTGGTCAGAAACAGAAAAACAGGCATTTTTACTGCGTGAACTGAACTCCAAACGTCCGTTGATCCCCCATAATTGGCAGCCAAGTGCCGAGACGCAAGAAGTTTTAGAAACCTGTAAAGTGATTGCAGAAACACCACAAGATGCGATTGCGGCCTATGTCATTTCCATGGCAAAAATGCCTTCAGACGTATTGGCAGTGAAGTTATTACTGAAAGCAGCAGGCTGCCCGTTATCATTACCTGTTGCGCCATTGTTCGAAACCCTTGATGACTTGAATAATGCAGAACGGGTGATCCAGCAATTGCTCCGTATCGAGTGGTATCGTGAACTGATTCAGGATAAACAAATGGTCATGATTGGCTATTCTGACTCAGCAAAAGATGCGGGAGTCATGGCTGCATCTTGGGCTCAATATCGGGCTCAGGATGCGCTTATCAGATTGTGTGAAAAAGAGGGTGTGAAGCTGACACTGTTTCACGGACGGGGAGGCACAATTGGTCGTGGTGGAGCTCCGGCGCATTCGGCATTACTTTCTCAACCGCCGGGAAGCCTGAAAGGGGGATTGCGTGTAACGGAACAGGGCGAAATGATCCGCTTTAAGTTTGGCTTACCACAGGTGACAATCAGCAGCCTGGCTATGTACGCCAGTGCCATTCTCGAAGCTAACTTACTGCCGCCACCGGAACCCAAAGCTGAATGGAAACAAGTCATGGATACACTCTCTGATGTTTCCTGCAACATGTACCGTGATTATGTTCGTGAACAGCCGGAGTTTGTGCCTTATTTCCGTTCGGCGACACCTGAGCCGGAATTGGCGAAATTACCGTTGGGTTCGCGCCCTGCTAAACGTCGTCCTACAGGCGGTGTTGAAAGCTTGCGGGCAATCCCGTGGATCTTCGCGTGGACACAAAACCGTCTGATGCTTCCGGCATGGTTGGGAGCGGGTGCAGCACTACAACATGTAATAGATACGGGAAAACAGGATATTTTGTCAGAAATGTCCCGTGATTGGCCTTTCTTCACTACTCGTATTGCCATGTTGGAGATGGTTTTTGCCAAAGCGGACTTATGGCTGGCGGAATATTATGATCAACGTTTGGTTGATGAGAAACTGTGGTCATTGGGGATTAAACTTCGCAATCAACTTGTCGCGGACATAGAAACGGTTCTGACTATCTCACAGGATGAGCAGTTGATGGCAGATTTGCCGTGGATAGCCGAATCTATCGCATTACGTAATGTGTATACCGATCCATTGAACGTCCTACAGGCAGAATTATTACAACGCTCCCGTCAGCAGGAACAACCCGATCCTCGTGTGGAGCAAGCGCTGATGGTAACAATAGCAGGCGTTGCGGCAGGAATGCGTAACACCGGTTAGCTTTTCGTTTGTTTGATAATTAAAGGCCGAATGGGAAACTGTTCGGCTTTTATTATTGGTGGGTATGGTAATGAGTTATCAAACTGGGAGGGTGGTATATAACCACGCCGAACTACCATCTAGCTAGTCCGGCTTTTTTAAGGATAAAAATCAACAAGGACGAACACCTAACGTATGGCAAATAGCGTAACTCAATTCCGCGCGATTCAGTGTATAAAAATGGAAATCCTTCACCCCTTCACGACTCAGAATTTTCACCATATCCATCGCAATAGAAGCGCCAACTAAATTGCGGCTTTCAGGATCATCATCCAAACCCTCGAACATCCTGGTCATCCAGCTTGGGATGCGAACATTAGTGATGGCAGCAAATCGCTGTAACTGACGGAAATTCGAGACAGGCAAAATCCCCGGCACAATTTCCACATCAATCCCTGTCGATACACAGCGATCACGAAAACGCAAATAACTTTCCACATCAAAAAAGAATTGGGTAATAGCGCGATTTGCTCCCGCATCAATTTTTCTTTTCAGGTTAATGAGGTCAGACTGTGCGCTTTTTGCCTCTGGATGCACTTCCGGATAAGCCGCGACGGAAATATCAAAATCTGCCTCTTTCTTTAAGAGCTCTACTAAATCAGTGCCATACATTTCTGGTTTGCAGCTACCATTGGGTAAATCACCACGCAAAGCCACAATATGACGAATACCGTTTTTCCAGTAATCGCGAGCGATATCACGTAATTCTTCGCGGCTGGCATCAATGCAAGTTAAATGCGGAGCTGCATCAAGACCCGTTTTGTCCTTAATTCCTTTGATAATGCTATGAGTACGGTTACGTTCGCCGGAATTGGCACCGTAAGTCACGGAAACAAAATTAGGTTTCAGTTTGCTCAGTCGGTCAATGGATTTCCATAGAG
Organism: Xenorhabdus sp. NBAII XenSa04; assembly: GCF_963866145.1. NCBI lineage: Bacteria > Pseudomonadati > Pseudomonadota > Gammaproteobacteria > Enterobacterales > Morganellaceae > Xenorhabdus > Xenorhabdus sp. NBAII XenSa04. The sequence continues at coordinate 14,997 of NZ_CAWMEB010000411.1, read as the reverse complement.
TTTGTTCCATTTCAGTGGTTCTGGGGGGAAAGAATTCAAAGGAAACACGGATCTGGCCTTCAAGTTCAGCCAGATTCTGATTTAGTGCCTCTTGATGATTTGCATGAAAAAAACTCATATCCTGCGCCCTCCTGAACAAACGGAACCTATATCTGTCCACGTTTAGATGTTTAAGTGTTTATATGTCTATCCATTTAGATGTCCAAATAGAATGAGCGAAGCAGGGTTTTTAGTCAATTAGGAAATGGCTTATTTCCGATGAGGAATATTCAAAGTGATCAGGAAAGAAATTCATGTTGGAAAAACATGTTTATGAAAAATGCGTTACCCCTCATTAACGGGTGTGGATTGTTTTTTGTACAAAATGGTTGAGTTTTATAGACTATAGTCTATGATGTTTTTGTAGGCTACAGTCTATGGTTAACCTTGGAAATTATAACTGTATAGGGAGAACAGAATGTGTGGGAGCTAATAACAACAGAATTGTTTGACCAATGGTTTGATGAACAACCAGATGAATTGCAGGAAAATGTTTTGGCAGTAATGCATGTGTTAGAACTAAAAGGTCCGATGCTGGGCCGACCATTGGTTGATACACTGAACGGTTCCCGGTATCCGAATATGAAAGAGCTACGAATCCAGCATAATGGAATGCCAATTCGTGCTTTTTTCGCATTTGATCCAAAACGTCAGGCAATTATTATTTGTGCAGGTAATAAAGCAGGGCAAAATCAACGATTGTTCTATAAAGAGATGATTGAGATTGCTGATGAACAATTCAGAATTCATCTAGAGGATCTGGAGAGATGATATGGCTACGTTAAAAGAACTGATGGAAAAGCGCAGTCCCGAAAGCCAAGAGAGAATTAAAGAAAAAGCAGCAGAATTGCTGCTTGAAACACAACTTTATCAAATTCGTGAAGCGTTAGAGCTTTCACAAACTCAGGTCGCAAAAAATTTAGGTATTGCACAGTCATCGGTTGCTGCGATCGAGCAACGGGGAAATGAATTAAAAATTTCCACACTCAAAAAGTACATTGAGTCTATGGGGGGGGAAATGACTCTTGGTGTTAAATTACCCAATGGTAATTCAATGAATTTTTCTATTTAAAATTAAGTGGGACCGTGGTCCCACTCAGAGAATAGGTTTTAAACTTCACTCAAACAAAAATGCGCCACAATCTGAGAAATCAATTTTTTCGTTGGTTCAATCATCGACACGTCTAAATACTCATCAGGTTGATGAGCCTGTTCAATTGAGCCCGGTCCTAAAACCAACGTTGGGCATAACTCCTGAATAAAAGGAGCTTCGGTACAGTAATTGACCGTGTCTGCTTTTGTTCCCAGCAGTTTTTCGATGACACCTACCAGCTTGTGATTAGTCGGACATTCATAACCCGGAATGGGAGGATGAAGCGCTGTAACATTTAGGCGTCCCGGCCAGCGCTGTTTGACAGGCTCCAGTACCTCATTTAGTGCTTCATTCAAATCCTGCAAAGTGAGTCCGGGGAGCGGACGGATATCCATATGCAGTTCGCAACAGGCACAGATACGGTTTGCCGCATCTCCACCGTGGATATGACCAAAATTCATCGTGGGATAGGGAATAGCGAAAGCCGGATTGTGGTAACGCTCTTGCAAAGTATTACGTAGTTTCATCAACTGAGTGATGGATTCGTGCATCAAGTCAATGGCATTGACACCTCGGGCAGGATCGCTGGAGTGTCCAGATTTACCTTCAATGCGGATCGCGTGGGCAACATGCCCTTTGTGGGCGCGGATAGGTTGTAATGACGTAGGCTCGCCAATGATGGCAAAATCAGGCCGGAGAGTAGAATTGGCCGCAAAATAGCGTGCTCCCGCCATTGATGTTTCTTCATCTGCGGTAGCCAGAATATAAAGAGGATGAGATAGTTTGCTGGTATCGATATTCCGCAATGCATCAATAATAAAGGCAAAGAAGCCTTTCATATCAGCAGTGCCCAGTCCATATAATTTATCGTTGCGTTCGATCAGCGTGAATGGATCTTGAGTCCAGCGCCCGTCGTCAAATGGTACGGTATCTGTGTGACCACATAATAGTAAACCTCCGGAACCGCTTCCCAATGTTGCCAGCATATTGAATTTGCGATGGGTTTCCGGAACAGGCTGGATCTCAATTTCAAAACCCATCTCTTTCAGCCAACCCGCCAGTAGATTGATAACCATTTCATTGCTTTGATCCAATTCCTCATCTACTGCACTGATAGAAGGTGTAGCAATAAGCTGGTGATATAACTCAATAAATGTTGGTAATTTAATATTCACTGTTGACAGCCCTTATTCAAGATAGTATCAATATTAATGCAATATTATTGAATATAAATGCAATTGTATATTTGGGTTACTACATTGGGTTAATACATACATTGGGTTAATACAAGGTGAATAAATCCCATGCTTAATACGCTGATCGTTGGTGCCAGTGGTTATACCGGAGCAGAGTTAGCAGCATATCTGCAACGTCATCCTCATGTCCATCTTTCCGGTCTGATGGTTTCTTCTCAAAGTACTGATGCAGGGAAATGTTTTTCAGAGCTTTATCCACAATATAAAGGGTTCCTGGATTTACCCTTACAGCCACTGATGAATGTTGCCGAAGCCGCGGATGGTATTGATGTCGTTTTTCTTGCTACGGCTCATGAAGTCAGCCATGACATTGCACCAATATTTTTGCAGGCGGGTTGTATCGTATTTGATTTATCTGGTGCTTATCGCGTACAAAATACGCAATTTTATTCAAAATACTATGGATTTGAGCATAAAAATACAAACTGGCTTGAGCAAGCGGTATATGGATTGGTGGAATGGCAGGCGGAAGAAATCAAGACTGCCCGGCTTATCGCGGTTCCGGGCTGTTATCCCACAGTTTCACAGCTTTCGCTGAAACCTTTGTTGGAAGAAGATTTGCTGGATACAGAACAGTGGCCTGTGATTAATGCTGTCAGTGGTGTAAGTGGTGCCGGGCGTAAGGCTTCATTGAATAACAGTTTCTGTGAAGTCAGTTTGCAGCCTTATGGGGTTTTTAGTCACCGCCATCAACCTGAAATCGCAGCACATTTAGGTACAGAAGTCATCTTCACACCCCATTTAGGCAATTTTGCGCGGGGGATCCTTGCCACAATTACCTGTAAGCTGAAATCAGGTGTGACAGAGGAACAAATCTGGCAGGCATATCGGCAGGCTTATCACAATAAGCCACTGATCCGGTTATATGAAAAAGGTGTCCCTGCATTGAAAGCCGTTGTGGGGTTGCCATTTTGTGATATTGGTTTTGCTGTACAAGGACAGCACCTGATCATTGTCGGGGCTGAGGACAATTTGCTGAAAGGTGCAGCAGCACAGGCTGTTCAGTGTATGAATATCCGGTTCGGATTCGAAGAAACTCAGGCATTGCTTTAATTCAACAATCTCATTTAATACCGACAGAGGATAAATCTGATGGAGCCGTTAGTTATCAAGTTGGGTGGTGTGTTATTAGATAGTCACGAAGCGCTGGTGCGGTTATTTTCTACATTACAGTCATATCGAAAAACGCATAAGCGCCCACTGGTAATTGTACACGGAGGGGGTTGTTTGGTTGATGACCTGATGCAGAAATTACAGTTACCGATTATGAAGAAACAAGGTCTGCGTGTAACGCCAGCAGATCAGATCGACATTATTACCGGGACACTGGCAGGTACAGCCAATAAAATTTTGCTTGCCTGGGCGACAAAGTACCGTTTGCCTGCTGTTGGCCTGTGTTTAGGGGATGGCGGTGTTGTGAAAGTTTCTCAGCTTGATGAGGAGCTTGGTCATACTGGCAGAGCTTATCCCGGTAATCCGGATTTACTGAAACTTTTACTGGATCTCGGTTACATCCCTATTATCAGTTCTATTGGTATTACTGAAAATGGCGAGTTAATGAATGTCAATGCAGATCAGGCTGCCACAGCTATTGCGCAGGTGTTGCATGCGGATCTGGTTTTGTTGTCGGATGTCAGTGGTATTTTGGATGGAAAGGGGCAAAGAATTGCTGAAGTGACGGAAGGAAAAATAAAGCAGCTTATTGAGCAAGGAGTCATTACCGACGGCATGATTGTGAAAGTTCATGCAGCATTGGAAGCCGCAAAAACATTAGGGCATCCGGTAGATATTGCTAGTTGGCGTTATGCTGATCAACTGATTGCGCTATTTAATGGTATACCCGTTGGCACTCGCATTCTGGCATAACAAGATAGAACAGATTTGATTTAGTGTTCAGCTGAGATGAATAAAAAAGTAAAAGGCTATCTCTATGACAATTACCTCAACGAAAAGCAGTATTAAAAAAATTGTTCTGGCATATTCTGGCGGTTTGGATACTTCTGCCATCATTCCATGGTTAAAAGAGAACTATGGCAATTGTGAAGTTATCGCATTTGTTGCGGATGTTGGTCAGAGTCGTGAAGACTTGGAGGGTATAGAACAAAAAGCGTTACTCTCTGGCGCTTCAGAATGTCATATCGTCGATCTACGTGAAGAATTTATCAAGCAGTATGTTTATCCGGTGCTGAAAACGGGGGCATTGTACGAAGGCAGTTATTTGCTCGGCACTTCAATGGCACGTCCTGTCATTGCTAAAGCACAGGTTGAATTAGCACTGAAAGTGGGAGCTGATGCTCTTGCTCATGGTGCAACAGGTAAAGGTAATGATCAGGTTCGTTTTGAGAGTACTTATACTGCGTTGGCTCCACATCTGAAAGTAGTTGCTCCATGGCGGGAATGGGATTTGCGCTCCCGTGAAGCTTTACTGGATTATCTGAAAGTTCGTGATATTCCCACAACCGCCACGCTGGAAAAAATCTACAGCCGTGATGAAAACGCATGGCACATTTCGACCGAAGGCGGCGTATTGGAAAACACGTGGAATGCGGCCAATAAAGATTGTTGGGTATGGACTGTGGATCCAGAAGATGCACCTGATGAACCGGAATATGTCTCTGTCACTGTTGAAAAAGGGGAAGTGGTTGGAGTGAATGGTAAGGCATTGTCGCCATATCAATGCCTTAATGAGTTGAATACACTGGGGGCTAAATACGGTATCGGCCGGATCGATATTGTGGAAAACCGTTTGGTCGGAATGAAATCCCGTGGTTGCTACGAAACTCCGGGAGGAACCATCATGATGGCTGCACTGCGTGGTATTGAACAGCTAGTGCTGGATCGCGATAGTTTCAAATGGCGCCAACAATTGGGGCTTGAGATGTCCTATGTTGTCTATGATGGTCGTTGGTTTGTACCATTGCGCCAGTCTATTCAAGCTGCGGCGGAAACACTTGCTGAGAATGTCAGTGGTGAAGTGATCTTGAAACTGTATAAAGGGCAGGTAACAGCAATACAGAAACAATCGCCTCATAGCCTCTATTCTGAAGAATTCGCCACTTTCGGAGAAGATGAAGTTTATGATCATAGGCATGCGGAAGGGTTTATTCGCCTCCATTCGCTTTCTTCCCGTATCCGTGCGTTGAACAGTAAAAAATAATTTCCGGGCAATCAGAGAAAAAAGGTACGCAATTATGGCACTTTGGGGTGGACGTTTCAGTCAGGAAGCCGATCAGCGGTTCAAGCAATTTAATGATTCTCTGCGTTTTGACTATCGTTTGGCGGAGCAGGATATTATCGGCTCTGTTGCGTGGTCAAAGGCGTTGGTTACAGTCGGTGTTTTGACGCCAGAAGAACAACAAAAGCTGGATTTGGCACTGAATGAGTTACTGGATGAAGTCCGGGCCAACCCCAAGGCTATTTTGCAAAGTGATGCGGAGGATATTCATAGCTGGGTGGAAGGGCAACTCATTGCAAAAGTGGGGGAGCTGGGCAAAAAACTGCATACAGGACGCAGTCGTAACGATCAGGTTGCTACAGATCTGAAACTATGGTGCAAGGATCAGATAGCGGATATTCAGCAAGCGCTTCTAGAGTTACAACACGCACTGGTGATTACCGCTGAAAATAATCAGGATGCAGTAATGCCGGGTTATACCCATTTGCAACGGGCGCAACCAGTTACTTTCGCACATTGGTGTCTTGCTTATGCAGAAATGCTTAGTCGTGATGAGACTCGTTTGCAAGATACTCTGAAACGGTTGGATGTCAGCCCATTGGGATGCGGTGCGCTGGCGGGAACGGCGTACGATATTGATCGGGAACAATTGGCGTCATGGCTTGGTTTTGCTTCTGTAACCCGTAATAGTTTGGATAGTGTTTCAGACCGTGACCATGTTCTGGAGCTGCTATCTGATGCCAGTATCAGCATGATCCATCTTTCACGTTTTGCTGAAGACCTGATTTTCTTCAACAGTGGAGAAGCTGGCTTTATAGAATTGTCGGATCGGGTAACTTCTGGCTCATCCCTGATGCCCCAAAAGAAAAATCCTGATGCCCTGGAATTGATCCGTGGTAAATGTGGTCGGGTACAAGGTGCATTAACAAGTATGATGATGACGCTGAAAGGTCTTCCCCTTGCTTATAACAAAGACATGCAGGAAGACAAAGAGGGCTTGTTTGATGCATTGGGTACATGGCGGGATTGCCTGCATATGGCAGTGTTGGTATTGGATGGTATTCAGCTAAGGCGTGATCGTTGCAAGGAAGCTGCACAACAGGGCTATGCTAATGCTACTGAACTGGCAGATTATTTGGTGGCAAAAGGTGTTCCGTTTCGTGAAGCGCATCATATTGTTGGTGAGGCAGTGATTGTTGCGATAAAGAAAGGTAAGGCATTGGAAGAACTGTCATTATCTGAACTGCAACAATTTAGTGAAACTATTTCGCTAGATGTATATGACATTTTATCGTTACAGTCTTGTCTGGATAAACGTTTGGCAAAAGGTGGTGTAGCACAGAAACAGGTGAAATTGGCTATTGCTGAGGCGAAGCAGAGGTTACATATCAATTAATTTTCTCTGGCTGGACAGCCTGTTTATTATGACAGGCTGGTTTGTCACGCTGTTGTAATAACTTTTGTTTTTTTATTTTTCAATAAAAAACACCAGAGTTCACAAGCATTTGATAGTTCTATTACCTCGTGCATATAATGTCTTACTAAACAATTCTATCATTGATATAAGACAATGAGGTTGGGAATGAATATCCGCGATCTGGAATATCTTGTGGCTCTTGCTGAGTATCGGCATTTCCGGCGAGCCGCTGATTCTTGCCATGTTAGTCAACCAACACTCAGTGGGCAGATACGTAAACTTGAAGATGAATTGGGTGTGATGCTGCTGGAACGCACAAGCCGTAAAGTCCTGTTTACACAACAAGGTATGTTGCTGGTGGAGCAAGCCAAGACGGTATTACGGGAAGTAAAGGTTTTACAAGAAATGGCTGCCCTGCAAGGTGAAAGCATGTCCGGGCCACTGCATATCGGTCTTATTCCTACAATCGGCCCTTATCTTCTGCCACTGATTATTCCTGAGTTGCATAAATTGTTTCCCAAACTGGAAATGTATCTGCATGAAGCTCAAACTCAGAATTTGTTGGCACAACTTGATAGTGGAAAACTTGACTGTGCTATTTTGGCTTCGTTGAGAGAAACGGAAGCATTCATCGAATTGCCCCTCTTTGAGGAATCAATGAAACTTGCAGTTTATGAAGAGCACAAATGGGCGAACCGGACTGAGGTCAAAATGGGAGATCTTGCCGGGGAAAAATTATTGATGTTGGAAGATGGTCACTGCCTGCGTGACCAAGCAATGGGGTTTTGCTTTCAGGCTGGAGCTAAAGAAGATACTCATTTCAGGGCAACCAGTTTGGAAACCTTGCGTAATATGGTTGCGGCGGGAAGTGGCATCACTTTATTACCAGCTTTGTCTGTTCCTAAAGAGAGAAAACGGGATGGTATTTGTTATCTGGAGTGCCATAAACCCGTGCCAGAGCGTTCTATCATTTTGGTTTATCGTCCCGGCTCACCTCTGCGTGGTCGCTATGAGCAATTGGCAGAGGCGATTCGTGTCAGAATGGGAAATTATTTTGAAGCCAACGGAACAGCCTCAAAATAATCGATTTAGCCCGTTGAGAGCTGCAACACGGTATGCTTCAGCCATAGTGGGATAGTTGAAGGTAGTATTAACGAAATATTCGATATTATTGCCTTCACCTTTTTGCTCCATAATTGCTTGACCAATATGAATAATCTCTGCGGCTCGTTCGCCAAAACAGTGAATACCCAGTATCTGTTTTGTCTCGCGGTGGAATAGTATCTTGAGACTTCCTACATTCATTCCTGCAATCTGCGCTCTGGCCAAGTGTTTGAATTGGGCTCGTCCGACTTCATACGGGATTTTCATCGCTGTCAATTGTTGCTCAGTTTTTCCTACCGAACTAATTTCCGGTATGGTGTAGATGCCTGTTGGGATATCTTCCACCAGATGCATTTCAGCATCTCCGGTCATGATGGCTTTTGCTGCAATGCGTCCTTGATCGTAGGCAGCGGAAGCGAGACTTGGGTAACCAATCACGTCACCAACTGCATAAATATTTTCATTGCTGGTTTGGTAGACCCGGTTCACTTTCAATAAACCACGGTTATCTGTTTTCAGCCCGACATTTTCCAAACCGAGTTTGTCTGTATTACCTGTTCGTCCATTGGCGTACAGTAAACAGTCTGCTTTAACTTTTTTTCCTGATTTCAGATGGATAATCACGCCATCATCAAGGCCTTCGATCTTTTCATATTCTTCATTATGACGGATGACAATACCGCTATTCCAGAAATGGTAAGACAAAGCGTCAGACATCTCTTGATCGAGAAATGACAGCAGATAATCGCGGGTATTGATCAAATCTACCTTAACGCCTAATCCACGGAAGATAGAAGCATATTCACAGCCAATCACTCCTGCGCCATAAATAATAACGTGGCGCGGTTCATGTTCCAGTTGCAGAATAGTATCGCTGTTATAAATACGTGAGTGAGTAAAATCGACATCGGGTGGGCAGTAAGGTCGGGAACCTGTGGCAATAATTATTTTGTCTGCGCTTAATATGTCAACACTATTATCGGCATAACGTACACTGACATGGTGTTCATCAATGAAAGTTGCTTCACCTGCAAACATCCGGCACCGATTGCGTTCATAAAACCCCTGCCGCATTTTAGTCTGCTGATTAATGACAACTTCTGCATGCCGTAAAATTTCTGAAAATGAGGAGCGGAGAATGCGGGAATTATCACTATAGAGGGGGTTTTGATTAAATTCGATAATACGACTGACAGCATGACGTAAGGCTTTTGATGGGATAGTGCCCCAATGGGTACAGCCACCGCCGATATTATTGTAACGTTCTATAACTGCAACGTTTTTTCTTTGTTTTGCCAACCCCATTGCTGCCCCTTCTCCACCGGGTCCGGAGCCAATTACAATGGCATCAAAATGAGTATATTGCATAGAGGAAAGACCTATTTTTACACAAAATAACAACTCTATATTAACATTGCTTGGCATAATAACCTAATCAGCATATGGCTTTTGTTTTCTGAATAAGGAATAAAACAGGGAAATATGGGTTAATATCTTTAAGAGAACAATCACAGCAAATACAGCAGAATCTGATATATTTGCTCCATAATATAGTCGAGTGATATATCAGGATTGTTGTGAATAATGTAACTGGTGTCAGAGCGAAACAGAAAGAGAAAACCCGTCGTTCCCTGATTGAGGCTGCATTTAGCCAACTAAGTGCTGAGCGTAGTTTCACCAGTCTGAGTTTGCGGGAAGTGGCGCGAGAGGCAGGGATTGCACCGACTTCATTTTACCGTCATTTTCGTGACGTAGATGAATTAGGGCTTACCATGGTGGATGAAAGCGGATTAATGCTGCGTCAGCTAATGCGCCAGGCACGTCAGCGTATCGAAAAGGGGGGTAGTGTCATCCGCACCTCTGTTTCAACCTTTATGGAATTCATTGGTAATAATCCTAACGCATTCCGGTTATTACTGCGTGAACGTTCCGGAACATCAGCTGAGTTTCGTGCGGCTGTCGCACGGGAAATCCAACATTTTATTGCAGAGCTGGCAGACTATCTTGAACAGGCCAGTCATATGCCGCGTCATTTTACCGAAATACAAGCAGAAGCGATGGTAACAATTGTGTTCAGTGCTGGTGCAGAAGCGCTGGATATTGATGAAAAGAAAAGACGTCGCCTCGAAGAACGTTTGGTATTACAACTCCGCATGATTTCCAAAGGCGCTTTTTATTGGTATCGGCGAGAACAAGAAAAAACGGCTAATTCAAAAAACACTGCCCTAAAAACCGCTGTTTCTAAAACAACTGTCTCTAAAGCAACTATCTCTAAAACAACAGCAGCCCCTAAAACCTCTTAAATAATCTGAAAGGAGAAGAATACGATGGAACAATACCGCCAAGATAAAAGCACAATGTTGCTGGCTCTTATCGTTGGACTGGCAACACACGGAACTTTCTCGGCATTTTTTAATTCATTGGTGCCTTTTTCAATTTTCCCGATTATCTCATTGGCCTTATCTCTGTATTGTCTCCATCAACGTTATTTGAACTACCCAATGGCAGAGGGATTACCAAAATTAGCTATCGGCTGTTTCTTCCTGGGGATTCTTGCTTATAACGCAATCATTCGGGTTAAGCACCCGGAAATTGGCTCCAATTTCTTATCTGTTGTGATTGGAACTGCATTGGTATTTTGGATTTACAGAAAGGTTAAAGGGCGCAGACAGCAGGCTATGCTTTCAGAAAAGCAAAATTAATGACTTTTTGATAATGATTTTATGAAAACGCCATAAGGATTGATTATGGCGTTTTCTGCTTTCTGGTCTGGAAAAATTCAGTAACGTGAAAGGAGTGTTATAAACGAACTGATTAATCGCGTCTTTCCAGTAATACACCACATTCCATATGGTGGGTATATGGGAATTGATCAAAAAGCGCGAGCTTGCTGACTTGATGAGTTTGCGTCAACGTTTCTAAGTTCTGGCAGAGCGTTTCTGGGTTACAGGAAATATACAGAATACGTGGATACCCTTGTACCATTTTGACAGTTTCTTCATCCAAGCCGCTGCGGGGCGGATCTACAAAAATAGTTTCACATTGGTAACTTTTTAGGTTAATTCCCTGAAGGCGGTTGAACTCCCTTTCTCCATTCATTGCCTGAGTAAATTCTTCCGCTGACATACGGATAATCTGCACATTATCAATTTGATTCGCTTTGATATTAAATTGCGCGGCAGCAACAGAAGGTTTGGCAATTTCTGTTGCCAGTACGCGCTCAAAATTTTGAGCTAATGCCAGAGAAAAGTTGCCGTTACCACAATAGAGTTCAAGCAGATCGCCTTTGGCATCTTTGGTAATATTTATTGCCCATTCCAGCATATGGATATTGATACTGGCATTTGGCTGAGTGAAACTATTTTCAACCTGACGATAAATCATTGTCCTACCCGCAACGGGTAACTCTTCATCTATATAATCATGATCGAGTGTAACCTTGGTTTTTGATGCTCGACCAATAAGCTGAACATCAAAGCCTTCTGCCTTTAACTGATTGCGTAAAGAGATTGCATGTTCGCGCCATTCATCCCCCAGTTTTTTGTGGTAAAGCAGGGAAACAATGATTTTGTTGCTACGGGTAGAAAGATAGTCCACCTGAAACAATTTATGACGCAATACCAGGTTATTTTTTACGCCCGCAATAATTGCCTGCATCATGCTATTAATCAGTTGGCTGGCAACTGGAAATTGATCAACACGGATACGCTGTTTCGTCTGTTGATCAAACATAATGTGATAGAGGTCATCTTCCTCATGCCAGATACGGAATTCTGCTCGCATCCTGTAGTGAGATGCAGGGGAACGGAAAACTTCGGGCTCAGGTGCGCTAAAGGGGGCCATCATTCCTTTCAGGCAATGGGCCTTCTCCATCAATTGATTTTCATAATCTTCCGTTGGCAAGATATTCTGCATTATCTGGTTCTCGTATGATCACGTTAAGAAAAATTTCCGAGCGGCATTGTAGGGAAAGTACAAAGGATGTCCAGTTTTCTGGTTCATCAATTCTCTTTTTTGATGGAGAGGCATTCTGGACACGCTATTACCTTCATCGTAGCATGACTCTTAATAGTTAGACTCACGACAAGATTCCATTCTCTCATGACAAATAAGAAACGTATTTTTTTACCAACTGCTTCGATAGTGATGCTTTCTTGTTGGAGCAATTTCTCCGTTGCTAATAATCAAGATCCGTTGGTGGTAACAGCAAACCGCTTTAAACAACCTATTTCTTCTGTTTTAGCACCGATGACCGTAGTTACACGTGAAGAAATCGAACAATGGCAATCTAATAGCTTGGTTGATGTACTACGCCGTTTGCCGGGCATTGATATTGCACAAAATGGTGGGCTCGGACAGAATGCTTCTTTGTTTGTTCGTGGTACAGAATCTCGCCATACTTTAGTGCTGGTGGATGGTATCCGATTCAATCAGGCAGGTATCACGGGAGCTGCGGATTTTAGTCAGATCCCAATTTCAATGGTGCAAAGAATCGAGTATATCCGTGGTGCGCGTTCTGCGGTATATGGCTCCGATGCTATCGGTGGTGTTATCAATATTATCACCAGTCGGGAGCAACAGGGGACGACATTGAATGCAGGGATCGGTTCATATGGATACCAAAATTACAATGGTGCAACACAACAAAAAATTGGTAGAAATACTTCCCTGCATGCCGCAGCAGGATATACCTATACCAGAGGGTTTGATGTTGTAGCAGGTCATGGAACTAATGAGCCGGATCGCGATGGGTTCATGAGCAAAATGCTGTGGTTAGCACTTGATCATAAGTTCAATGATCAGTTCAACGGGTTTATACGTACATACGGCTACAATAATAGAACAAAATATGATGGAGCCTTTACTGATACCCGAAAATTATTCAGCCGAAGTTATGAAGCCGGAGTTCAGTTCAATCAGGGAATTTACTCGTCTCAATTCATAGCCAGCTATAGTCATGTTAAAGATTACAATTTTAAGCATAAGATTTATCAAGGAAACACTACGTTAAGTGATTCCGAACAATACAATGTCCAATGGGGAAATGTATGGCAGATTGGTCATGGCGCAATGAGTGGTGGTGTGGACTGGAAAAGAGAATCTGTCGCGGCAGGCTCTAACAATATCCCGATACAAAAAGATGTTGATAATACCGGAGTATATTTAACTGCTCAGCAAAAAATACATGACTTCATTTTGGAAGGAGCTGTACGCTCAGATCGCCATTCTGAATATGATTGGAACACAACTTGGCAAACCGGAGCGGGTTGGGAGTTCATTGATGGTTATCGTTTTACCGCCTCCTATGGAACCGCGTTTAAGGCACCGACGCTTGGGCAATTATATGGTTGGGGGGCAAACCCAAATTTGAATCCAGAGAAAAGTAAACAACGAGAAGTGGGTCTTGAGGGAATAACAGGAGCGCTTAATTGGCGTTTATCTATTTATAAAAATAACATTGAACAACTGATAGATTTCTCCAACAACCGTTACTTGAACATAGGACAGGCAAAAATCAAAGGTGTCGAGTGGACAGGAACTATGGATACCGGCATTTTCCAGCACCAACTGACACTACAGTATCTTAATCCACGTGATGGTAATAATCAGCAGTTAACCCGTAGAGCTAAACAGCAAGTGAAATATCAATTAGATTGGGAAGTCTTCGATATCGATTGGGGAATAACTTATCAATATATTGGGTCGCGTTATGATCAAGACTTTAATACGTTTCCTCCTAAAAGATTGAGATTAGGCGGTGTTAGTTTATGGGACATCAACATGTCTTATCCAATCACTAACCGCCTAACAATACGTGCTAGAATAGCTAATCTGTTTGATAAAAATTATGAGACAGCTTATGGCTATCGCACTCCAGGACGAGAATACTTCCTCACCGGCAGCTACAACTTCTAATTTGCATACAACTGGTCGCCCAACCATTCTGATTTTTGATTCCGGTGTGGGTGGGTTATCTGTATATCAAGAGATTCGACAATTGCTGCCGGATCTCCACTATATATATGCTTTCGATAATGAAGCCTTTCCTTATGGAGAGAAAACTGCGGAAGTGATCATTGAGCGAGTTGTCAAAGTTGTCGATGAAATCCAGAAAAGGCATCCTTTAGCAGTTGTAGTGATCGCCTGTAATACAGCCAGTACGGTCAGTCTGCCGACACTGCGTGAACGTTTTTCCTTTCCCGTTGTAGGCGTTGTACCTGCGATCAAGCCTGCGGCAAAACTAACTTGTAACCACGTAGTGGGATTATTGGCAACTCGGGCTACTGTTAATCGTGGTTATACAAAAGAACTTATTGCACAATTTGCTACGGATTGTCAGGTTCATGCCATAGGCTCCGCTGAACTGGTGGAGTTGGCTGAAAGAAAGTTACATAATGAAACTATTTCGTTGGAAAAAGTAAAAAAAGTATTAAAACCGTGGCTGAGAATGAAAGAACCACCAGATACCGTTATCTTGGGATGTACTCACTTCCCTTTACTTGCAGAAGAGCTGTCACAAGTTTTACCCGAGGGAACACGATTGATTGACTCAGGTGCGGCTATTGCACGTAGGACAGTGTGGTTGATTAAAAATCGAGAAAATTTATCTTCAACAATAGAAAGTAACTTAGCTTATTGCACCAAAATAGATCCTAATAGCGAATCTTTGCGCCCGATTTTACATGGTTATGGCTTCATAACGCTGGAAAAACTATCAACTTAAGTTAAATTTGGCGTAATAATCAGCGGTCGATAAAATTTTTCAAAAAAACTATTGTCAGCGCCGGAAAACTCCCTATAATGCGCATCCGTTGTCCGACGCTGTGCTGACACCAGCCGCTGAGGCCAGGGAGGAAAAAGCAAAAATAAACGCTTGACTCCGGAGGCAAAACGCGTAAGATACGCAGCCTCG